>NZ_CP023049.2:600259-900389 GCF_002285635.2 Chryseobacterium piperi
GTGGTAATGAAAATGAAATCACCATCCTGTTTGAACTCGGCAATAGGAAAATTACCTTCCACTTTATCAGCTTTCATTGGTTTTTGAAGATCTATCTGAAATGTAGGATCAGTAACATCTTTGATAATTTCAAAACTGATCTTATTCGTTCCTTTAATGCTTTTCTGATCAAAATCAGGTTCCACTGAAAGTTCATACTTTTTCACATCCCAGAAGTTCCGGAATTTTGTATTAGAACCTTTTAGCGTGTCTTGTTTGGTAAATGTTTCAGGCTTCTCGAAGAATTGTCCAAACATGAGTCCCGAAGCAAATAAAATTGAATATGATAGTTTTTTCATTGGATATCTAATTATTAATCTATCAAAAATAGAAATTTTAATTAACAGAGAAGTTGTTATGAATAAAAATGCTGTGATAAGTACGTTTTAATATCCATAAAAGCCCGGCAATAGCCGGGCCTGAATATTTAAATAAAGATGTTTTTATTTTTTGATGAATTTTGAATTAAATACTTTTCCTTTATCTTCGATTGAAATTAGATAAGCTCCTGTATTCAGCCTTGATACAGAAATCTTATTATCTGTAATTTGTCCATTCATAACAATTTGCCCAGCCATATTTGTAATGGTAAATAGAGCTTTGGATGAAACCTTAGTTACATTGAGTACATCACTGGTTGGGTTAGGATAAATTTGAATTGAGTTATTGTCTTTTAATAAGTCGTTAGTAGCTAGTTGCTCAGATTGTATAAGTACCGGATAATCTTCAACTTCTCCAAATCTTTGGCTGCTACATCCACTGTTAGGCTGATATTCATAGGCTAATATAACTCTCATTATCACATTTCCATCCGTATATGCATCTGCAGGAACAGAGAATGTTCCCGAAACAGGTGTCGTTATACTAGGGGTGCTTGTGTAGATGATTTCAGAATCGGAAAAGACTCCATCTCTGTTAAAATCGATCCATGCAGTTACCCCTTCATTATATTGAACGCCTGTCCATTGTTTTGTTACACTTATTGCATTGCCGGAAGATCCTTGCTTAAGGGTGATAAGCTTTGTAAGATCTGTAGTGTAGTCTGTGTAAGGGGAAGCGTTGCTGTTGTTTGAAACAGGGCTCATTCCTACAGGAGTTACGGTGACATTAGAAATATATTCATCGTTAGAATTGCTTCCGGTAATAGTACATCTCGTAAAAGGAAGGGTTGTAAAATTAGTAGGAGATGAATAGTTACCAGTTGTAGCACTACAAACATTGGCTATTTGAACTTCATATGGGGTAGCTTCAGCTAACCCGGAAATGTAATAAGAATTGTTTGTTACAGGGACGGTAGTCCATGTAGCTGTTCCTGTCTTTCTATACATTAATGAATAAGTGGCACCTTGCAATGCAGGCCAGTTTACACTTGCGGAAGTCCTCGTAATTCCGGTAATTGTAATTCCTGAAGGAGCGGCTGAAGAGCAGGCCTCTGCGGACGCTGAAACTGTAGCATTACCTATAGTATAAAATACGTTATCAAGAGCACTTACCCTGATTTTCACATTTGAATTAGGAGTAAGTGATGAAAATGAAAAAGGTTCTGCCCCATCATTAGGAGTTGATGGACTAACAATCGTCCATGTATTTCCATTGTCTGTCGTGTAATCTATCTTTACATTTTGTACATTGTAGGGAGCGCTGTTAGTATTGACTACATCCCAAGTAATAGCTCCTTGAGTATTATTATAAACAATAGTTGATGTCACCTTAAAAGGACCTTCATTTCCGATTTGTATTTTTGCCAGCCCGCTCTGTGTTTGCTGCTGAGTAACATCCGGATTATTGTCTCTCACAGTTACCTTAAAATTCATTGTTCTGGGTACGTTTGATACTGTTTCCCAATCTTGTGTACTGGTAAGAAATCCGTTAAGGACATTAGATAGCTTAGGGAAGTATCGTGTAGAAGATGCGGAAGGCATCAAAGATCTGAAATTGGCTCCATTGTTTCTTGCCGCATTCACTGCACCAAATGCACTGGAAGTAAGGTCGTACTGTTCCCATGTGTAAGTCATTGGATCGTTTTCAGCATCCACCGCAGAAGCTGTTAATACAAAAGCAGTTCCTTTTGGAATTATTTTGTTGGGGAGTGGTTGTATTGTTGGGGGAGTGTTGTTTATTGCTGTAATGGTACCGCAGTTTTTAGAATTAGTATATACCTGTACTTCTTCAATATTTTTGGTATGAAAATAAGCATCCGAATTCATTTGAACATTGGCATTTGTGATTCCGGCATATCCCATGATGGTAGATCCTGATCCCGGTTCCATATGAGCTCCGTGAAGGGCAATTGACATGGTGTGCGCTCCACCAAACTGATGTCCTAGTTCATGAGCTACAAAGTCTATGTCAAAAGTATCCCCAAAAGGCTGGTCAATAATATTAGGAGAAGTAATTCCAGCGCCTTTTGAAGTTGCATCATTGTTGTTTGCTGGATTTATACAAACATTTCCAACACGACCAGCGCTTCCGCCTCCGCCTCTGTGTCCGAAGAAGTGCCCTATGTCATAGGCTGCATTCCCTATAGTTGAGGTCAGGGTTTGTTGGACTTGAAGATTCCAGGCTGAAGGTGCGCTATAGGTACCATTGGAGTTTGCTATAACATTTGAATAAGGATCGGTAGCAGGATCAGGGAAAATCAATTGAGGTAAATCCTGAACAATCATACGGATTCCAAAATCTTTTTCAAATACACCGTTGACTCTGTTCATTGTTGCATTGATTCTGGCGGCAGCACCAGGGATGCCTCCGGCAAGCTGGGTATACTCACCATTTACTGAGATAGCAATTCTATAGGTTCTATATTTTTGATCATTGTTTTTATTAGTACCATTCAAAACATTTTTGGATTGTCGTAACCTGCCTATCTGTTTTTTTTCTAATTCAGGTTCAGAGGTCTTACACTCAAAAGGTTTTCCATCTTGCGTTTTGTTTGATTTGAAAAAGACACCATATGTATCTTTCTCCTGAGTGATTGGCTCAATAAATTCATATTTTCCAGTATTGGCATTGAAAAGCATAGACTGAAAATCATTGGGCGCAGTACTGAACCTGATATGCTTATTGGGATCATCTAATCCAATTCCTGAATAAGCTCCTAACTGGTATCTGTCTGCCATTGACTTTTCTACTACAGGTGAGCTAAAAATAGAAAATCGTTCGATTTTTCCATCTGTAGTTGGTAGCGAAATGATAAGCGGATTTGCTCCCTTTCCTGCTTCTGGAGCATTTTTTAAAATAGCTCTGAGGTTAGAAAGATCTATTTTATAAGCATGAATGACGTTGACTTCTTTCCTTGTAGGTGAAATCTTCTGGGATACTGATTCCCAGCGTTGTGAATGTAAACTAGTTAAACCTAAAGTTAATACACAAACGAAAATAATTTTCTTTTTCATAATATATTTTTTTTAAAAAAAGTGGTGTTTGTATACAAATGTAGTTTAATTTTAACTAGTTTTTTGATTTTTACGTTTGTTTTAGGTGTATTTAATTGTTTTAAATATATTAATAGTTTTATTTGTTTTATTGGAGTATGTTTTTCACTATATGTTTTTATTTTATAAAAAAAATACTCATTAAATACTGGGCTGTAAAATGATTCGGTTGATATTTAATAATTTTTTATTAAAAAGATTAAAGAATTGAAAGAAATTATCTCTTTAAAAGATTGTGGTTGTATATGTTTCAATAATTCTTATAAGAAGAGTCCCTTTTATGCTGCCAAATGTAATTTCATAAATAGGACATAGCAGATAATACTATTATTTAAACAATAGTATATAAATGTTAGGATCGATAAATTATAGTTGTTTTTTATCTCCTGCTTTTAATTAATTCTGAACAGCCGGAAGGTTTCCGTCACGTTTCTGAATTTTTTTGTAAGTATAAGAGCACATTACAATACTGAACTCATAAAGTAACAGCAATGGGAAAGCGGCCATAATCATACTTAAAACATCGGCAGGAGTAATAATCGCAGCGACAACCATAATAAGAACGATAGCATGTCTGCGGTATGTTTTCATGAATTTTGGACTTAAAATTCCAATACTTGTCAGGAAATAGATCAGAATTGGAAAAAGGAAAACGATTCCCATTCCTAAAACCACCTGTAAGAATAGAGTCGTATAATCACTAAGGTCATATAACGGAACAATAATATCAGAAATTTTGAAGATCACCCCAAAATTAACAGCGAAAGGAAGGATTAAAAAATAACCACATAAAACTCCTGTCATAAAAAGAATCCAAACGGAATTAATAATGAAAATTGAGTTTTTTCTTTCTTTTGGATGTAATGCCGGACTGATAAAACGCCACAGTTCCCAAACAATATAAGGGAATGCCAGAACGATTCCACCGAAAATAGAAACAGCCATCATTACATTAAACTGCTGATAAAGTCTTTGTACACGAACAGGGAATTCCTTTGGAAGATGGATACTGTTTTCTCCTAAAATCATTCTTGAAAAATGATTCACAATTTTAAAAGTAGGAAAATCATTTCTGGTAGGGCCGAAAAAGATATGGTCCATGATCCAATTGATATTAAAGCCAATAATAAAAGCAGCAATGATAATAGCAATTATTGAGCGGACCAAATGTCCTCTTAATTCTCCAATATGCCCAAGAAAAGACATTTCCTTTTTTTCATCCATTGTAATAGAATCTATCTAGATTATTAAGATCTTAATAAAGTTAATACTTTATAAGTGTGCAAAACTATGAAATAATAATCAGTAATTGAAATTATTGTTTATGATTTTATTGAACTTTATATGTATATCAACTAAGAGTCCCGGTAAAAATTTATCGGGACTCATTTCAATATTCTTTTTATGCTTCTAAAGATTTATTTATAAAATTTTGATGTTATTTCTACATCTGGCCAGGTTTTATTTTTATGGAGGTCTTTGCATATCTCTGAAATGGATTTTAAAGCATTGTTAGCTTTAAAATCATCTATAATATCTATTTTCCCTTTAAGAATCAGGGTATCACCACTCTTTTCATAGACAAAAGGAATATCTTTGGAAATGTTGTTCATTGTAATTTTTACAGGAACCTTATTGTTTTCAAATTTGCCAAAACTGCCGAGTATACTCCCCTTCATTCTTTGGAAGAAAAATGTCTTTAATTTGGCATCTCTGTCGGCTGCATTACTATTTACGGATTCTGTATTGATACTAAATTTTGCACCATTCAATGCTTCTTCAAGGTTGGCTGCTTTATCATTAATAGATTCTAACTTAATGTCATTAAAACTACCTTTAACTCCTGTTTTTTCTGGTACAGGATATTTAAATGCAGTCCATGTCAATTTGTATTTGAGTTGTTTGTTTTCAGTAGAAGATACTATGTCTTGAGAAGTATTTGAGGTTGTCTTATCATCAACTACCTCATTTTTCTTACATGATGTCATTAACAGGGGTAAAGCCATGGCCATTATCCAGATACTTTTGTTTTTCATAAGATGTGAATTTTTATTATTTATCGGTCTAATGTATTAATTTAAAGATGCTTAATGTAAGGTTTAACGAAGTTTAACCTTGCTTAATTTTAGATTAAATTAGAGTCATAAGTTTGGTTTTTGTATGGTATAGGTTATCACTTTCCAACGCTTTCTTATAATTACTCATAACATAAACATAATAAGTCCCGAGACTTATTTCCACATTTTTTGTATACTTCTATTTTTCCAGTATTTCCAACACCTTTTCTCCGACAGCTCCTCCAGATTGAGGGTTTTGTCCGGTCACCAGTCTTCCGTCTGCTACTGCAAAAGAAACGAAATCCTGATCTGCCTTTACATAATGAGCTCCTTTGCTTTTCAAAACATCTTCAGTAAGGTAAGGCATATGATCTGCTAATTCTGCAGCAACTTCTTCTGAATTTGAAAAACCTGTCAGAGTCTTTCCTTTAATCAGTAATTCGCCATCTGAAAGTTTGATATTGAATAAACCGACTGCTCCGTGACATACAGAAGAAACAATTCCTCCGTTTTCATAAATCTTACGTGATATTTCCTGCAATTCCTTGTTTTCAGGGAAATCCCAAACAACTCCGTGTCCTCCGGAATAATAAATGACATCATACTCTTCTGGATTGATACCTTTTGGTTGTAAGGTATCAGCTAATTTATTTCTAAAAGTCTCATCTGCATAATATTTCCAGTCAACAGGCTGTACAAACATCTGTAAACTAATCGGATCGAGTGGGGTATAGCCTCCTCTAGGACTTACAAAATCAATTTCATATCCTTTCTGGGACAGTTTTTCATAAAAGTGAACCGCTTCACCCAGCCATAAGCCGGTAGCTCTGTCCATATTCGGGTATTTCTCTACGCTTGTTACTACGATTAATGCTTTTTTCTTCATTGTTTTTTCTTTAAAAGAATTAATAATTAGGTTTGGTTATGTAAACAAGTTAAGAAAAATTTTTAAGATGAGTTCCGAGCTCTCTAAAAAGAAAGCAGCCAGTTTACTTTCGCAAACTGGCTGATATGTTATGTATTCAAGAGAAATAAAACTATATAATCCCTTCATCTAAAAGCTTATGAAGATCTATAATTCCAAAATATTTTCCATTTTCTGTAACGACAAGCTGCCCGATATTATTTTCTTTTAGAATTTTCATCGCTTCTCTTGCCAATATATTTTTTTCAATGGTTTTTGGATTCAGAGACATGATATCTTTAGCCAGTACTTTAGCTACATCTTCACCTTTCATTAGCATTCTTCTTAAATCCCCATCGGTAATCACTCCAATGATTTTATCTTTATTGGTTACGACTGTGATTCCATGGCTTGATGCGCTGATTGAAATAATAACATCTCTTACAGGAGCATCTTCTGAAACCTGAGGCTTTTGGGAAGAAAGAAACTGTTCAACTCTTGCCGTTAAGTTTTTGCCTAAGCTTCCACCGGGGTGAAATTTGGCAAAATCATTCTCTTTGAAATTATTAAGTTCCATAAGACAAATGGCTAATGCATCTCCCAGCGCCATTTGTATGGTTGTGGAACTTGTAGGTGCTAATTTGTTTGGACAAGCTTCCAAATCGACATGGGTATCCAGTATAATTTCAGAAAATTCAGCCAGTTTGCTATTTTTATTACCGGTCATTCCGATTAATGCAGAAGAATACTCTTTCAAAAACGGAACAAGATTGGTAATTTCTGGAGAATTTCCGGAATTTGAGATGCATAAAACAACATCTTGCTTTTGAATCACTCCAAGATCTCCATGAATAGCTTCTGAAGCATGAAGAAATTGGGAAGGAGTTCCTGTAGAATTTAAAGTAGCTACTATTTTATTGCCGACATGAGCTGATTTTCCGATTCCGACAACGATTAATTTTCCTTTTGCTGAGTGGATGATCTCTACTGCTTTCGCAAATTGATCGTCGATTCTGTTCTTTAATTTTTCAAGTTCTGAAATTTCTATTTCTAACGTACTTTTTGCTATAGAAATGATATTAGCTCTTTCCATTTTTACCTTTACAATTTGTATACAAAATTCTCCCGATATAAATTTATACTTTAAAAAGAAAATTTAATATAAATTTTATTTTTTATAAATTCGTTCGCTTTTATTTTAAGCAAAAATTTTATAACTTTGGATTAGATGCAAATTTAGCAATAGAAAATTAGATGAGCGCAAAAAAAGCCACTTTATCAGGCGAATTGAAAAAATATTTCGGGTTTTCTACTTTTAAAGGACAACAAGAACAAATCATAGAAAACCTGTTAGAAGGAAAGGATATATTTGTTTTGATGCCGACAGGAGGAGGTAAGTCATTATGTTACCAACTTCCGGCACTCATTTCAGAAGGGACGGCAATAGTAGTTTCTCCCTTAATAGCACTAATGAAGAATCAGGTGGATGCCGTGAATGGTCTTTCTTCTGATGACGGAATAGCACACGTTTTAAATTCATCATTAAATAAAACGCAGACCAAGCAGGTCTTCGATGACATTAAAAGCGGCAAAACAAAATTATTGTATGTTGCTCCGGAATCATTAATCAAAGAAGATTATCTTGATTTCTTTAAAGAAGTTAAAATTTCTTTCTTTGCGATTGATGAGGCTCACTGTATTTCAGAATGGGGACATGACTTCAGGCCTGAGTACAGAAATTTGAAAACGATTATTGATAAGATTGCAGATGTTCCTGTCATTGCACTTACGGCAACAGCCACCCCAAAAGTTCAGGATGATATCCAAAAAACATTGGGAATGACTAATGCATTGGTATTTAAAGAAAGCTTTAATAGAGCTAATCTATACTATGAAGTTCGCCCAAAAGTCAATATTGATCGGGAAGTCGTTCGGTTTATTAATCAGAATAAAGGTAAATCAGGGATTATATATTGTTTAAGCCGTAGGAAAGTAGAAGAACTTGCGCAATTATTGCAAGTAAACGGGATTAATGCACTTCCGTATCATGCTGGCTTAGATCAAAAAGTAAGAGTAGCCAATCAGGATAAGTTTCTCATGGAAGAAGCTGATGTTATTGTGGCGACTATTGCATTTGGAATGGGAATCGATAAACCGGATGTTCGTTTTGTAATTCATTACGATTTCCCTAAGTCTCTGGAAAGTTACTATCAGGAAACCGGAAGAGCCGGAAGAGATGGTGGAGAAGGATACTGCCTGGCATTCTATGATCCTAAAGACATTGAAAAATTAGAAAAATTCCTGGCTCAAAAACCCGTCTCTGAAAGAGAAATCGGATTGCAGCTTTTAAATGAGGTAGTAGGATATGCTGAGACCTCTATGAGCAGAAGACAGTATATTCTTTATTACTTTGGAGAAACTTTTGATCCTGTAAAAGGAGATGGGGCGAATATGTGTGATAATGCTTCGAACCCGCCTAAATTAAAAGATGCGACAGAGGATCTTAAAAAGGTTCTTAAGCTGATCAATGAAACCGGAGAGAAATTTAAATCAAAAGATTTGATCTCTGTTATTGTAGGAAAAGAAAGTGCTGTGACCAAATCTTATAAACTGGAACAAACCTCTTATTTCGGTTTTGGAAAAGATGAAAAAGACAATTATTGGAAAACAATCTTAAGACAGGCAACGGTTCAGAACTTTTTACAAAAGGATATTGAAACCTATGGTGTTTTAAAGATTTCAGAAAAAGGTCTGAAGGTATTGGATGGAAAATTAGAGCACTCTTTCTTAATTGCTGAAGACAGGGAATTTGACTTAACACAGACTAAGGCAGAAAGTGATCAGGTTCAAATGCAGGCTGGAGGAAGTCTTGATCAGAACTTATTCACACAGCTGAAAGAATTAAGAAAAAAAGTGGCGAAGAAATACGGAATTCCTCCGTATACGGTCTTCATGGATCCTAGTTTAGAAGATATGACGATTCAGTATCCGGTAACCGTAGAAGAAATAACCAAAATTTATGGGGTTGGTGAAGGAAAAGCCAAGAAATATGGTAAAGAATTTGCTGACTTTATAAAAACTTATGTAGAAGATAATAATATCGAATGTACCCATGATATGATTTTAAAACAAGTGGCTAATAAATCCAGCCATAAGGTTTTTATCATTCAGAGTACGGATAAAAAAATAGACCTTGAAGATATTGCAAGAGCGAAGAATTTAACAATGAATGAATTGTTGAAGGAAATGGAAAGTATTGTATATCAAGGGACAAAATTGAACATCGATTATTATATTGAAGATAATTTCGATGAAGATATTGTAGATGGGTTCATGGAATTCATGAACGAATCTGAAAGTGACAGCATGAAAGTATTGCTGGATGAATTTGGAGATGAGCTTTCGGACGAAGAGGTACGAATGTTAAGGATAAAATTCATTAGTGACGTAGCTAATTAAATTAAAAATATGAACCTTATCCGATCATGGGTAAGGTTCTTTGCTTATGATGAAAAAGATTTCTGTTATATTTATTCTGCCGGATCTGGAAACCGGAGGCGCAGAAAGGATTATTACCACCATTGCAAATCATCTTTCCCGAGATCGTTTTGAGCCTAAGATTTTGCTTTTGCGAAAGCAGGGCGGTTACCTTGATTTCCTTAATGATGATGTGGAGATTATCGATATTAATACAGAAAGAATCAGACACTCCCTGAAACCTATTTTATCAGAAATCTACAGGAGAAAACCCGATATTGTTTTTTCGGGATTTGGAGAGGTCAATGCCTATCTTTCATTATTTGTGAAACTTTTTCCAAAAACAAAATTCATTGCCAGAGAGACTAATGTGGTCAGTGAACATGTTACAAGAAAGGAAATTAAATTCTTCTATAATTTTTATAATAATTATCAGAGAATCATTGCCCAGAGTGATGATATGATGAAAGATCTGATGAGGAATTTCAATGTGAAATCAAATAAAATTATCAAAATAAATAATCCTGTCGACTTTGATTTTATCGATCAGAAATTAATGACTTCCAAAAAACCGGAAAGCTTTCAATATAACTTTAAAAATGTAGTGGCAATCGGTAATTTATCTTCCAGAAAAGGATTTGATAATTTATTGAAAGTTTTTTCAAGGCTTAAAAATGAAAATATCCTGCTTCACATTTTAGGAGACGGAAAGGACCGGGATATTCTTCACCAGATGAAAGACTTCCTCGGGCTAAGACATGTATTTTTCCATGGAAGACAGGAAAACCCTTATCAGTTCTTAAAATATGCCGACCTGTTTATTCTTTCTTCGAGATACGAAGGGTTTCCTAATGTATTATTAGAAGCAGGAGCTTGTGGTACCTATGCATTGGCGAATAACTGCCCAGGAGGAATCAATGAGATTATTCAGGATCAGGTTAACGGTGAAATTTCAGATATTGATAATCATGAAGATTTTTCTCAGAAAATTATGAGTATTCTGCACCAAACCTATGATAAAGAGGCAATTAAAAATTCTATTAAATCACGATTTTCAAAGAATATTATCCTTGATAAATATGAAAAGGTCCTGTTGGATTTGATGAAATAATTAATTGGTAGTAAAGAGGCAGTTATGGGGTGATCAACTCCTTTACATCGAGAAGCTAAATTTGGCAGATCTCTCTTTGGTGCTTGGTAAATTTATCATTAAATTTGTAAGACATAAGATAGTTAATAATAATAAATTTAATAAAATAACATGAGTCAATTCGATGTTACCGTAATAGGTTCTGGTCCTGGTGGTTATGTTGCTGCCATTCGTGCTGCACAATTGGGTTTCAAAACAGCAATTATTGAAAAGTATTCAACTTTAGGAGGAACTTGTCTTAACGTTGGGTGTATCCCGTCAAAAGCGCTTTTAGACAGTTCTGAGCATTTCGAAAATGCGAAACATAATTTTGCAAGCCACGGAATCATTATCAATGATCCGCAAGCCGATATCGCAAGAATGGTTGAGCGTAAAAACGAAGTTGTAGATCAAACAACTAAAGGGATTCAGTTTTTGATGGACAAAAATAAAATCACTGTTTTTGAAGGTCTTGGAAGTTTCGAATCTGCTACTCAGATCAAAATAACTAAAAATGACGGTTCTTCTGAAACGATAGAATCAAAATATACCATTATTGCAACGGGTTCTAAGCCGTCTTCACTACCTTTTATCTCTCTTGATAAAGAAAGAGTGATTACTTCTACAGAAGCATTGAACCTTAAAGAAATTCCTAAGCATTTAGTAGTAATCGGAGGTGGAGTAATCGGTCTTGAACTAGGTTCTGTATATTTGAGATTAGGATCTCAGGTAACAGTGGTTGAGTTTATGGATAAGATCATTCCTGGAATGGATGGTGCTCTAAGTAAAGAATTGACTAAAGTTCTTAAAAAGCAGGGGATGAAGTTTATGCTTTCTACAGCTGTTTCTGCAGTGGAAAGAAACGGAGATACTGTGAAAGTTACTGCTAAAGATAAAAAAGGAGAAGAGGTAGTTGTAGAAGGAGATTATTGTCTAGTTTCCGTAGGAAGAAAGCCTTATACAGAAGGATTGGGTCTTGAGAAAGCCGGTGTTGAACTGGATGAGAGAGGAAGAATCAAAACAAACGATCACTTACAAACTAATGTTTCCAATATTTATGCAATCGGAGATGTTATCAAAGGAGCTATGCTTGCTCATAAAGCTAGTGAAGAAGGAACTTTGGTTGCTGAAATCATTGCAGGTCAAAAACCACATATCAATTATAACCTGATTCCAGGTGTTGTGTATACATGGCCGGAAGTTGCAGGAGTTGGTAAAACTGAAGAGCAGTTGAAAGAAGAAGGTGTTGCTTATAAAGTAGGTTCTTTCCCAATGAGAGCTTTAGGAAGAAGCCGTGCGAGTGGTGACGTAGATGGTCTTGTGAAGATCATTGCTGATGAGAAGACTGATGAAATTTTAGGAATGCATATTATCGGAGCAAGAGCAGCCGATTTAATTGCTGAAGGTGTCATTGCTATGGAATTCCGTGCAAGCGCTGAAGACATTGTTAGAAGTTCTCATGCACACCCTACTTATGCAGAAGCTATCAAAGAAGCTGCATTGGATGCAACAGAAAAAAGAGCTATTCACATGTAATCATCTATTGAAAGATTTAAAAATTTCAAGATAGTATACTAAAAAGAGAAACCAATATTTGGTTTCTCTTTTCTTTGGCATAATAATAGGTGCTGACATGAAAAATAAAATTAATACATGAAAAATATATTGACGGGCTTATTGCTTGTTACGACAACTTATTCATTTGCTCAGGAAGCTGGAAAAGCGGGTGAACTTTTAAAAAATGAAGCTTCTAAAACAGAAATGCAATCTGCAAAAGCACAGGAGTTTGATCATAGGAGTAGTCATGAAAATACTTCCGGTTTTAGAAAGTCCAATAATCAAAAATTTAAAAATCCAAATTACCAATGGAATCAGAACTATGGTTATGCTGAAGTCTTTTTAAGAATTCCTGAACTGGGCTATTTTACTGTTGAGCTAGGAGACCAGGTAATATCAAACGGCTCTGGAAAATACCGTTTTTTTGACCTGCAATCCGGTAGAGTGCCTATATCAATTTATGATAACGGCTTTCTCATATATAAAACAACTCTAATGCTCCGAAATAATAACAGAATGGTATTGGACTTTTTTACCAATGAAGGTCTGTATTTACTGGATTCATACCCTGTTCAGAGTGAATCTTATGGTTTCAACGATTGGAATGATGTATGGAATAATCCTTATGGAAATCAATCGGGAAATTGGAGTCAGTCAGGTAATACCATGAGTAATGAAACCTTTCAACGGTTTTTTGGAATGTTACAGGATAATGAAAGGTTTGACGATGGTAAAATCAGGATGATCAATCAGCAGATGCGCAGCTCTATGTTTACCTCTCAGCAAATAAGGGATTTGGTAAAATCTTTAAGCTTTGATAAGAATAAGCTGGCTCTGGCCAAATCAATGTATAAAAGATGTGTTGATAAAAATAAATACTTTTTGGTTTACGATGCATTTGATTTTGAGGGGAGCAAAAGAGAATTGATGGACTATATTTCAAAACTATAAAATAAAAAAGAGAAGTAAACTTACTTCTCTTTTTTGTTAATATATTATGGAGTTGAAATTAAAAAGTGAATTAGCATTATATAATTTATTGTGAGAAAATTTTTTTTCATTTATTTTTGTAATAATTATTACAAAAATAAATGAAAGGAAGACCTAATATTCACAAAGATAATGAACTGGTTCTAAGAGCTCAGAAAGTATTTTGGGAAAAGGGATTTACAGCAACATCTCTTGCAGATCTAAGCCTTGTAACAGGAGCCGGAGCGGGAAGTTTGTACAACACATTTAAAGGAGGGAAAAAAGAACTTTTCAAAAAAAGTCTGCAACAGAGAAGAGAGGAATTTGAAAAGTTTAAAGATTTATTGGAGAAGAGCCAGCATCCTATTGTTCTTATCAAAGATTTCTTTCTTGACATTGCCAATGCTGAGAATGAATCCCATAGGAAAGGTTGCATCGTGGCTAATACCCTTGTTGAAATGACATTTGTTGATGAAGAATTGGAGGAAGAAGCGATATTGATATTAAAAGAAACAGAAAAGCTTTATACCTCTGTTATCCGGTTAGAACAAAAGAAAGGAAATTTATACTCAACCATTCCAGCTAAGGTTTTAGGGAAATATTTGATCACATTTTGGTGCGGAATCAATTCTTTACGAAGAATGTATCCTGATAGAAAAGTTCTCAGAGAACAGATTGATTTGCAATTACAGATACTGGAATAAAATTTTTTAATTATTTATTTAACAATCATTACAAAAATAAAATGGATTTACAATTAAAAGGGAAAAAAGCATTCATTAGCGGATCTACACAAGGAATAGGACTTTCTATTGCGTTGAAACTCTTGGAAGAAGGGGCAAACGTAGTTATTAATGGAAGAAATGTAGAGAAAATAAATTCCGTTCTAGAGAAACTTCAAAAGCAATTTCCCGATTCAGAAGTGTCTGGAATAGTTGCAGATTTTGCTAAAAGAGAAGAAGTAATAAGTCTTTCGGAAAAACTTTTTGATGTCGATGTTCTGATCAATAATGTCGGGGTTTTCGGGGTTAACGATTTTTATGAAATACCTGATGAAGACTGGTACCAGTATTTTGAGATCAATGTAATGAGCGGGATGCGTTTGTCAAGAAAACTATTACCTGAAATGATCAGAAGGAACTCAGGAAGAATTATCTTTATTAGCAGTGAATCTGGAGTTAACATCCCTGAAAATATGATTCATTACGGAATGACAAAAGCAGCAATGTCAGCATTAAGCAATGGACTATCAAAACTTACAAAAGGAACATCTGTAACGGTTAATACAATTTTAGGCGGACCAACTTATTCAGATGGAGTGGCTATGGCTATAGAACATATTGCAGAAACACAAAATCTTACTGTTGAACAGATGAAAGATCTTATTATCCGGCAATCAAATCCACATATTCTTTTGCAAAGGTTTATAAATCCTGAGGAAATTGCTAATCTTACCATATTTCTTTCCAGTCCTCTTTCAATTGCAACTAACGGAGCCAGTCTAAGGGCGGATAGTGGAGTTCTGAAAATAATTTGACAATTTATTGGTGTCTACTTTTCATGTTTTTAGTGTTTGTTTTGATCAATTATTTTGATTTTAAATACTATTATGAAAGATAAATAATTTTTAAAAGAATTTAGAAAGAGGTTAAGTAGTTTGAAATATTGAAATTTCCGTACCTTTGTTAGCTAATTTTATCATCAATGCAACTCGGAAAAACTCAGACTCTAAAAATTTCAGAAAAAAATAACTCAGGATGGATCTTGACAGATGAAGCTGGTGAAAAAGCCTTTTTACCAAAAGTTTTCACTCAGGATGATAAGGAAATCGATGACGAAGTTGAAGTTTTCGTCTATCAGGATGATGGTAAACTGAAGGCAACTACTGAAATTCCATTAGCTGAAGTAGGAGAGTTTGCAGTAATGAGCTGTGTACAAAGTCTTCCAAGTGGAGCTTTTATGGATTGGGGAATTATTAAAGATTTATTTATTCCTTATAAGCAGCAAAAATCTAAAATTATCGAAGCTAAGAGATATCTTGTTTATCTTTATGTGGACGAAGATTTAGATCTGATCACCGGAACTACTAAATTCAAAAGAAATCCACAATATGAAGATTTGCCTTTCCAAAAAGGTGATAAAGTGGAATTAATTATGATGAATGAAAGTGAGCTGGGCTGGAATGTCGTTATCAATAAGAAATACATAGGATTGATCTATGTATCCGATGTATTCAAAAAATTGTATCCCCTTTCTGAAGAAACTGGATATATCAAAGCGATTCGTGAAGATGGTAAGATAGATGTTTCTTTACAACCTGAAGGCTTTGAAAATATAGATGAATTCAAACAAAAAATTCTTACAAAGCTTGAAGAAAACTATGGTCTTCTTCATCTGTCCGATAAATCTTCTCCTGAAGAAATCAAGGATGAAATTCAGATGAGCAAAAAGAATTTTAAGAAGGCTATCGGAGGTTTATATAAAGACAAAATTATCGATATCCTCGAAGATAAAATAAGATTATTATAAAAAAAGCGAGCAGAATTTTCTGCTCGCTTTTTTATAATAGCCATCTAATCTTCAATTTCATAGTGGGACAACGGAATGTAGAATCTCAATGCACAAAAAAGGGCGGATTCTTTTTTTAGAATGATAAAGATTATGCTTTTGGAGATGTGGGATTTCTTCAAAGAAGTATATAACCTGAAAATTGTTATTGAATATGTTTTAATATCTTTTTTGGTGTAAACTTAAAACACAATCTTTGTCATTCAGAGTGAAGCGTAGCGGAACGTGGAATCTCAGCAAAATAAATGGGCTAGATTCTTTCAGAACGAAACGACAAAGATTGTGATATTTGGGATGTGGAGTTTTCTCCATAGAGCGTATTGTAATCTGAAAATTGCTATTTAATATATTTTAATCTTTTTTCAGCGTAAACCTAAACGCAATCTTTATCATTCAGAGTGGAGCACAGCGGAACGTGGAATTTCAACACAGTAAAAATAGGACTTGTGATAGTATCCTTACTCCGAATAGCTTTCCCAGCCATTACTTTTCCATTGTTTATTATACCTGTATCAAAATATGATGTAAATCATAATAATTCTTTTTAATTTTTTTGTTTAACAATTTTGTCAAAAATATTTTTTGATATACATTTGCACAAATTTGTTTAACAAAAATGTCAAATCAAGCAAAAAAAGACCAAACACAAGAATTGATCAAAGAAACTGCGAAGAATTTATTCTTTGTGAAAGGAAAATTTGATGCTACAACGCAAGAGATTGCAGATGAAGCAGGAGTGAACAGGACGCTTATTAACTATTATTTTCGTTCCAGAGATAATCTGGTTCAAATTGTTTTTAATGAAGCGCAAAAGGTGGAGCAACAGAAATCTAAGATTATCCAGGATTCAGGGTTACCATTTAAAGAAAAAATAAGCCAGTTTATAGAAGGGAGTCTTTCGACAAGTTTACGCTATCCTTATCTGGAAACCTATATTGTTTCCCAAATCAATAAGGGTACTTGCCATCAAAAAGATATCGAGGGTAATGAGTTGGAAAAACTGTATAATGATATTGAAAAAGAAATGGAACTGGGAAACATCGAAAAGATGAAGCCTATTCAGTTTGTTTTAAATATGATTTCATTATTAGTCTTTCCAAGTGCCATACGACCTCTTTTAATGGAAAATCTAATGATTGATGATAAGGAGTTTGATAAGATCATTTCCGAGAGAAAAGAGATTATTATCAATATGTTATTTAAAAATTAGAAAAAGCTTAAAGTATTTTTAAATATCAAACGTCCTTTAGCAATAAGGCATTTCAAAAAGAACATACTATTAAAAAAATAAACGAAGTAATAAAATTATGAAAAGAAAACGTATAACTGCAATTAAGCTCAAAATTGGGATAGCTGCTGCATTTATGATTTTCGGTTATTCATCAGTACATGCTCAACAGCAGGTTTCCTTAAAAGAAGCTATTCAGCAGGCACTTAAAAATAAGGCAGAAGCTAAAAAAGCTGCCTTACAGATAAAGAAAGCTGAATATAAGATTGATGAAGCCAGAGCCGGTGCGTTACCGCAGATCAGTGCTAATATCAGTAATACATTTAACCCTATTTTACAGAAATCAGTTCTTCCCGGTGAGATCTTAGGAATGCCTGGACAAATGATTCCTGTTACATTTGGAACAAAATGGCAGTCTGTAAACTCGGTAACTCTTAACCAGAATATTTTTGATCAAAGAGTTTTCATCGGTTTAAAAGCTGCAAAATCTACCCGTGAATTTTATATTCTTAATTCTCAATTAACAAATGAGCAGATTATTGAAAATGTAGCAACTGCTTATTATCAGGTATTTGTTCAGGAAGAGAACCTTAGAACTGTAGAAGCAAGTTATGCGAATACAGAAAAGGTAAGAAATGTTATTAAAAGTCTAGTAGATAACGGTCTTGCAAAATCAATTGATCTGGATCGTACGAATGTTCAGTTGACTAATATCGGTTCAAATAAACAGCAATTAATCAACGGGGTAGAGGTTTCGAAAAATGCTCTTAAGTTTTATATGGGAGTTCCTATTGAGACATCCATTGAGCTGGAACAAAAAACTATTGAGCCTAATCCTCAACTTCTGGGAACAAATGTGAGTCTTGAGCAAAGATCTGAATTAAGAGTTTTAAACAAACAAAGAGAACTTTTGCAATTCAGTAAAAAAGCAACTGAAGCTTTTCTGTATCCTACTGTTGGATTGACAGGTAATTATGGTTGGCAGGGATTAGGGAATAAGGTTCCTTATTTCACAGGTTCATCACAGGGAACCAATTGGAGTGATTTTGCTTCTATCGGTTTGGCTATCAAAATCCCAATCTTTATGGGAGGACAAACCAAGGCCCAGATACAACAAGCTGAAATTGATATTCAGGATTTAGATCAGGATATTGAAAACACAAAGTTAAGCCTGAGTTTGGATTATAAAAATGCTGTTTCCAATATGGAAAATGCAATCATTACGATCGAAAGTACAAAAGACAATGTAGGTTTGGCAGATCGGGTACAGAAAAATACTCAGTCTAACTATCAATATGGTTTGGCAACACTTACCGAAGTTTTGGATGCTGAAAATGCTCTGACACAGGCAAAGCAGAACTATGCTAATGCGCTGTTGGACTACAAACAGGCAGAAATAAAATTAATCAAGGCTAAAGGAGAATTAAACACGTTAGAAAATCAATAATAAACTAAAATGAAAAAAACTTTAATATATATTATCGTAGCAGCCGTACTTATTGGTTTGGCCGCTTATAAGATTGCCGGAAATAAAGAGAAACAGACGAAAGAAGTTAATGAAGTAGCTAAGCAGGTTGATAAAATAAACGTCAATATCGTTACTGTAAAAAGAGAAAATATCGATACGGATTATTCAGCTAATGGTACTTTTCTTCCCAAAGCAGAAATGAATCAATCTTCTGAAATTGCCGGACGTATTGTGAGTGTTTTGGTGAAAGAAGGATCAAGAGTTTCTGCAGGACAGACTTTAGCAACGATTAAGAGAGATGCTATAGAAGTAGATGTATCGCAGGCTCAGAATAATTTGCAAAATGCGATTATCGATAATCAACGTTACGAAAATGCTTACAAAACCGGAGGGGTTACTAAACAACAGCTTGACAATTCAAGATTACAGTTGAAAAATATGCAGGCTGCCGTAAAAGCTCAGGGAGTAAGAGTAAATGATACAAATATTCGTGCCGGAATCAGTGGTACAATTAATAAAAAAATGGTTGAACCAGGAACAGTAGTTTCTGTAGGAACAGCGATGTTTGAGATTGTAAATATCAACAGTTTGAAGTTATCGGTATTGGTCGATGAAAGCCAAATTGGAAGAATACAGATTGGTCAGGAAGTTCCTATTAATGTAAATGTTTTACCTGAAGATTCTTTCAGCGGAAGAATTACATTTATTGCTCCAAAAAGTGATGCTTCTTTAAATTTCCCGGTTGAAATTGAAGTTCCAAACAGAGGAAATTTAAAAGCAGGAATGTATGCAACTGCTATATTCAAAACAAATCACGGAGCGGAAACTCAGAATATGCTGACCGTTCCTGCAGAGGCGTTTGTAAACGGAGTAAGCTCCGGACAGTTGTTTATCGTTCAAAACGGAGCTGCTAAAATGATCAAAGTAACCGTTGGTAAAGTATACGGTGATAAAGTTCAGGTTCTAAGCGGGCTTAATGGAGGTGAGCAAGTAATAACGAGCGGACAGATCAACCTTGACAACGGATCTAAAGTGAATATTGTAAAGTAGCAGATTTATGAAGTTAGCAGAAATATCCATTAAAAGACCCTCGTTGGTTATTGTATTATTTACAATCCTAACGTTGGGAGGTATCCTGAGTTATACACTCATGGGATACGAATTGATTCCGAAATTTGAGACCAATATGGTAACCATTTCTACGGTATATCCTGGAGCTTCACCTGCAGAGGTGGAAACTTCGGTAACCCGAAAGATTGAAGATGCCGTTGGTTCCCTGGAAAATGTGAAAAAAGTAGAATCTTCTTCATATGAAAGTTTATCTGTCATCATGGTTCAGCTGAACGATGGAGCAGATGTAGACTATGCTTTAAATGATGCTCAGCGTAAGGTAAACGCAGTTCTTAAAGATCTTCCGGATGATGTAGATCCACCTTCACTGAACAAATTCTCTTTGGACGACTTACCGATTATTACGATGAGTATTTCATCGGATAAATTGAATAATAAAGAGCTTTATGATCTTTTAGATAAAAAAATTGAGCCTATTTTCTCCCGTGTGAACGGGGTGGCTCAGGTTGACCTTGTAGGAGGACAGGAAAGAGAAATCCAGGTGAATCTTGATGAGAAAAAATTGCAAGGATATGGCCTTTCAATCGCTGATGTTCAACAGGCAATTCTTTCATCAAACTTAGATTTCCCGACAGGTAGTTTGAAAACGAGAACAACAAAGGCTACGATCAGATTATCCGGAAAATATAAGTCGATTGCAGAAATGAACAACCTTGTTGTTTCCAACAGAAACGGAGCGCAGGTTCGTTTATCTGATATTGCAACAGTTTTTGACTCTCAGAAGGATGTTGAAAAAGTAGCAAGATTTAATCAGTTCCCTACGATTTTGATGCAGGTTAAGAAACAATCTGATGCCAATGCGGTTGCTGTATCTGAAAGTGTTCAGAAAACCATTGCAACGGTTGAAGAAGCATATAAAGTTCAGGGAGTAAAAGTAAAAGTAGTTAACGATACAACCGACTTTACCCTGGAATCAGCGAACCACGTTATTTTTGACTTGTTCCTGGCGATTATTCTTGTGGCTATTGTAATGCTTTTATTCCTTCACAGTATCAGAAATGCCTTTATCGTAATGGTTTCCATTCCGGCTTCATTGATTGCAGCATTTATTGGAATGAACTTGATGGGGTATACTCTGAACTTGATGAGTTTACTAGGACTATCCCTGGTGGTAGGTATTCTTGTGGATGATGCGATCGTAGTACTGGAAAACATCTACCGTCACATGGAGATGGGGAAAAGTAAAATCCGTGCAGCCTACGATGGAGCTTCAGAGATTGGATTTACCGTAGCAGCGATTACATTGGTAATTGTGGTGGTATTCTTACCGATTGCGATGAGTTCAGGTCTTGTAGCTAATATCCTTGCGCAATTCTGCGTCACGGTAGTTATTGCAACATTATTATCATTGTTAGCTTCATTTACCATCATCCCTTGGTTGTCATCAAGATTTGGTAAGCTGGAACATTTAACAGGAAAAAACTGGTTTGAGAAATTCATCCTTTGGTTTGAAGGTTTAATTGATAAGTTCACGCACTGGATTACAGATATCCTTGAATGGTGTTTGAAGACTACTTTAAGAAGAATATCTACTGTTGTGATTACCTTTATTGTTTTAATCGCTTCATTCATGCTGGTAGTATTCGGTTTCATCGGTGGAGAATTTTTCCCTCCTATTGACCGTGGTCAGTTCTTAGTTCAGATGGAATTGTCAAAAGATGCAACGGTTGAAAAAACGAACCAATTAACATTGGATGTTGAGAAGTTTTTAAGAAATGATAAAGATGTTGTTGATTTGATTACCACAGTAGGTCAGCAGTCAACAGGTTTTGGTGGGGCTCAGGCTACTACTTATCAATCTGAGGTTCAGGTAAACCTTACAGATAAATCTGAACGTTCTGAAAGTACCAATATCAAAGCTGCAAAAGTAAAAAGAGCATTAGAAGAGAAATTTACGGGAGTTGAATTCAAAACGGCTCCAATCGGTATCATGGGTGCTGAAAATGCTCCGATTGAAATGGTAGTAACTGCCCCGGACAATGCTATAGCAGTAAAAGAAGCGACAAGAATTTTAGAACTATTGAAAAAAGTTCCAGGAGCAGTGGATGCTGAATTATCAACTGATACCGGTAACCCGGAAGTTCAGGTGAATATTGACAGAGATAAAATGGCTTCTTTAGGTTTAAACCTTTCCAGTGTGGGACAAACGATGCAAACAGCGTTTAACGGGAATACCGATGGAAAATACAGAGCCGGAGAATATGAATACGATATCAATATCCGTTTTGGTGACGCCAACAGACAGTCTATTGATGATGTTAAAAACTTAATGTTTACTAATCCTCAAGGTCAACAGGTGCGTTTGAGCCAGTTTGCAGAAGTGAAAATGGGCTCAGGTCCAAGTTTACTTGAGCGTAGAGATAAATCACCTTCTGTAAAGGTAAGAGCTAAAGCAGTAGGTAGACCTGTAGGTGACGTAGCAAATGAATGGGCAGACCAATTCATGAAGAGTGATAAAAAACCTGTAGGAGTAGATTATATCTGGAGTGGTGATATGGAAAACCAGCAGGAAGGTTTCGGTACGTTAGGTATTGCTTTATTAGCGGCTATTGTATTGGTATACCTGGTAATGGTTTCATTATATGACAGTTTTGTATATCCGTTTGTGGTATTATTCTCAATTCCACTAGCAATGATCGGGGTTATGGTAATCCTTGCTTTAACAGCCAACTCATTAAATATCTTTACGATGTTAGGAATGATCATGTTGATTGGTCTTGTTGCGAAGAATGCGATTCTTATTGTGGACTTTACGAATGCACGAAAAGCAGCTGGTGCAACGACTCACGATGCATTAGTTCAGGCCAACCATGCCCGTCTTCGTCCAATCTTAATGACGACGATTGCGATGATCTTCGGGATGTTGCCAATTGCTTTGGCAAGTGGAGCAGGAGCAGAGATGAATAAAGGTCTTGCATGGGTAGTTATCGGTGGTTTGACATCGTCTCTATTCCTTACCTTGATTATCGTACCAGTAGTATACTCTTTATTTGACTCGATTTTGAGAAGAATGGGTAAAAACCAAAAAGTAGACTATGATGCGGAAATGAAAGCCGATTACGTACACAAAGAACTAAGTGAAGATGGATATACTCCGAAACACATAGACTAAATAACAACCTTAATTAGCCGAAAAAGCGTATCAGAAATGATACGCTTTTTTTACTGTATTCTTTATTGCTAATAGGTTCTTATTATAAATATGAAGAATATAGGTTTCGGCTAAAGCCTTATGGATGGTTTTGATATTGTGAAATGGGCTAAACCCATTCCTATTAAGATTAATGAGATGTTAGGTGTTGGCAACTATTAAATGATGATTTTATTTTCTTTTCTGATGGTGGTATAGCTAGAATTTAAACCTCTCCTAAAATACAGGGAAACATCTGTGTCATTTGTGTAATCTGTGGGAGGAAAAAATCAATGGGAACGGGCTTTAGCCCGCTTATAAAAAATATCAATTCAATTGGCTTTAGCCAAAACTAACAATATTCCATTTTCGACCATTAAAAAAGGCTCCCAGTATAAACCGGAAGCCCTCATTTATTGTATACAGAAAGTTAATCTGCCATAACCTCACCTGACTTTCTGTAGATGAAATTTCCATAAATATGTCTTCTTGCAAAACGGCTTGGTGAATCTGCATTCACCATTTTGATATAGGTATTTCTAGGAACACCAATATATTCATACATTTTTCCATTCAAATGCTGAACTTTCAAAATCTGTTTTTCAAAATAGAAATCCTGAATGATTGATTTTGTAATTGTTTCCGTATATTCTTCTTTATATTTTTCCTGTGTTTCCGGATTGATGCTCACCAAAAAATGGTAGGCTTCAATTACAGATTTGCTTTTTTCCTCTGCTTCCAGTTTCCCAGCTTCGTCATTGATGAATTTATCAGGATGAGAATCTTTCATCGTATTCCTGTAAATTGTTTTTAATTCTTTTAAGGTAACCTCTTTATCAACCCCAAGAAGCTTTCTGTGTTCACCAATTCTTTTCATATGTAAATATTTATTGATTTTTAAGGGTATATACAATCGCTATCTTCATGAGTATTTTTATAATACGGCTATTAGCGATTCCATAATCCGAATCCTTTTTTCGGGGTGCAAAATTAGGTAATTAAATCCTAAAAATCATAACTTATTCATTATTAATTTATTTGGGTGGTATTTTATGTTGTCATAGTATAGAATTCATTAGGTTTTGAATAGAGTTATCTAATAATCCTTTTAGATAAAATCCGATTTTTTTGCCACGAATGCACGAATGTTTTTGATTTAGTATAAAATTATTTATTCGTGGCATTGTCATAAACTGAATAGGTTTTGGCTAAAGCCATTAAGAATGGTTTTTATATTTATAATGGGCTTTAGCTGCTTAACTTGATAGGATTAAGATCGGCTTTAGCCGAAATATAAAAAAGACAGGAGCCTAAACCCCTGTCTCTCCATAAAAAAAAATAATCAGTTTTTAAACTTTCTCTGTCTCATAGGCTGCAGCTACTTCTTTTGAAGCTGCTACCATAGCAATTAATGCTTTTTCAGTTTCATCCCAATGACGGGTTTTCAATCCACAGTCAGGGTTTACCCAAAGTTGTTCTGCGGGGATTACGGCTTGTGCTTTTTTCAATAATTCTACCATCTCTTCTTTTGATGGAACTCTTGGAGAATGGATGTCATACACTCCAGGGCCAATTTCGTTAGGATATTTAAAGTCTGCAAAGGCATTTAACAATTCCATTTGACTTCTGGAACATTCTATGGTGATCACATCAGCATCCATATCTGCAATATTGTGGATGATGTCATTAAACTCAGAATAACACATATGGGTATGGATCTGTGTAGCATCCTCAACACCACTTGCAGAGATTCTGAACGCTTCTACAGCCCATTGCAGGTAATTCTGCCATTCTGCTTTCCGTAGAGGAAGACCTTCTCTGATAGCCGGTTCATCGATCTGGATAATTCTGATACCTGCTTTCTCAAGATCACTAACCTCATCACGAATGGCTAAAGCAATCTGCTTGCAGGTTAAAGAACGAGGCTGGTCATCACGTACGAAAGACCACTGAAGAATAGTAACAGGGCCCGTCAACATTCCCTTAACCCATTTTTTGGTCAGAGATTGGGCATATTGAGACCAATATACTGTCATTGGTTGAGGTCTGTGGACATCTCCAAAAATTACAGGTGGCTTTACACATCTGCTTCCGTAACTCTGAACCCATCCGTTTTGAGTAAAAGCAAATCCTGCCAGTTGTTCCCCAAAATACTCAACCATATCATTACGCTCAAATTCTCCATGAACCAGCACATCAATTCCGATTTCCTCCTGCCAGTTAATCGTTCTCTGAGTTTCTTCTTTAAGTAATTGATCATACTCCTCTGCAGTAAGGTCTCCTTTCTTAAATTGAGCTCTCCAGCTTCTGACTTCTTTGGTTTGAGGGAAAGAGCCAATAGTTGTTGTTGGAAATAGTGGAAGTTCCAGTGCCCTCTGCTGTGCTTCTTTTCGCGCATTAAATGGACTGTTTCTCTGAGCGTCATTCTCTGTAGTAAGCTCAATGCGGCTTTTTACATCTTTATTATGAATTAGCGTTGAAACTTTACGGTTTTCAATGGCTTTTTTATTTTCCGCCAACTCCTGTAAGGTATTATAATCCGGGTTTTCTGATGCTAATTTCTTTAATAAAACAATTTCAGAAACCTTTTGTTTAGCAAAAGCCATCCATTGCTTGATCTCCGGAGATAATATTTTTTCATTTTTTTCAAGATCAAGATCGAAAGGAGTATGAAGCAGAGAGCATGACGGAGCGATAAAGACCCTTTCAGGACCCAGTGCAGCAATTGCTTTTTTAATCGAAACTAAAGACTGGCTGAAATCATTTTTCCAGATATTTCTTCCATCCACAACACCTAATGATAGAATTAATGTTTCAGGAATAGCATTAATCACTTCATCCAATTGTTCGGGAGCACGTACCAGATCAATATGCAAAGCATCGACCGGTAGGGTAGTCGCCAATGAAAGATTATCTTTTAGTCCATCAAAATAGGTAGTGATAAGAAACTTAAGATTCGGGAATTGTTGGGCAAGCTCAGTATAGACATTCGGATAAACTTCTTTAGCTTTTTGATCCAGGTCCAATGCTAAAAAAGGCTCATCAAACTGGATCCATTCGGCTCCGTTATTTTCCAGTTCTTTTAAGATCTCAGTATAGACCGGAAGAAGATTTTGGGTTAAATCTAATTTATTGAAACCTTCTTCCTTTTCTTTTCCTAATAGTAAGTAGGTTACCAGTCCAATAATTACTGGTTTAGCGTTGATCCCTTCTTCCTTTGCCTCAATAAATTCGTTGACGATTTTATTGGAGAATAGTTTAAACTTTTGATCCTTCTGAAATTCAGGGACAATATAATGGTAATTGGTATCGAACCACTTAGTCATTTCCATTGCGGTAATATCTAAACCCTCTTTTTGGTATCCTCTTGCCATTGCAAAATACAGATCCAGTTCTGTACTGGATTCTTTTGAAGCAATATCCTGATAGCGCGAAGGAATAGCACCAACGGATAAGGTGAGGTCTAAAACCTGGTCATAAAAGGAAAAATCATTCGTTGGAATAAGGTCAATTCCTGCTTCCTGCTGTAATTTCCAGTTTTGTTTTCTGATGGTTTTTCCAACCTCTAACAGTTCCTGTAATGATGTTTTACCTGCCCAATATTGTTCGCAGGCTTTTTTGAGTTCTCTGTTGCTGCCAATTCGCGGGTAGCCAAGGATGTGTGTTTGCATTTTTCTTTAAACTTTTAATTAAATTTTGTTTTAAAAGTTCTTATAATGCTTCGTAATGCAATCGGGGGTAAAGTTTTTGAGTAATGGAGAGATACAATATGGACGTAATTTTCAGATTGGTCGCCAATTTTAGAAGTTTCTTTTTAGCGCAAAGTTTATTTCTAATTCTCTCTATTTAATAAGGCAAAGGTGAAAATCAATAAAATTGATTTTGAAGAAGCGAACGCTATATCCATACGCTTCATCAGCGACATCGTCGCATTTCTTTGCTCCTTAAATCTAAGGAATCTCTATAAAAAATCTTTGCGTTTAAACTCATGCAAATCCAAGTTTAAACCAACCTAATACGTTCAAAAGTATCATCTGTATGACCAAAAGCTTCAGACCGCGAAAGCATTGTCAATTCGGAACAGGCAGGTCTCCTGACTTGTAACAGTTTCTGTCATCCTTCCCGCTTGACAGCAGTGGATCTCCAAGGACAAAAACCTTAATATGTTACTTACAGTTGCGCGACAGTTCGTGATTTTCACACGATTCCCTATTAATCTACCTTAAGTAAAACCTTTTCCGTTTGATGAAGTATGTTAAAGAACAAAATAGGGTGTAAAGGTATTAAATTAAGTTATTTAGTTGGATTTATTTTAAAAATTAGGGATAAAATTTTGTTTAAAATAGTTTGTAAAGATATTTATTCTGTAAATTTGAAATATTCAATCAAAAAAAGAATATTATCCTGTGGAAAGACTTGATGACAAGGATCTTCAATTGCTAAGAATCCTGCAAAAGAATGCTAAATTAACAGTAAAGGAACTGGCTAAAGAAATTAATCTTTCTCCATCACCTGTATTTGAACGGGTAAAAAGATTAGAGCAAGAAGGGTATATTAAACATTATGCAGCAGTTTTGGAAGCTGAGAAACTTAACCGGGGCTTTACTGTTTTCTGCCAGGTTAAACTAAAGATTCACGATCGTTCTGTGGGAAATGAGTTTGTGAAAGAAATTGTACAGATTGAAGAGGTTGCGGAATGTTATAATATTTCCGGAGATTTTGACTTTCTACTTAAAGTTCAGGTAAGAGATATGAAGCATTATCAGGATTTTGTTTTTAATAAACTAGGCACTGTAGATTCTATAGGAAGCACACACAGTACTTTCGTAATGGCTGAGGTGAAGAATAATCATGGGGTTACCATTTAAAAATTTAAAAGGAATATGACAAATGGTTAGTAGCCTCGAGATTCTGGTTAGGCTACAGTTAAAACGATATAATCAATATTTTTGTTGTAAATAATGGCACAAATAACTTTGCAAAAGATAGTATCTACGTATTGCTTATTTGTGAATATTAGTGTAGATATTAGTGGTATTTGTGTTTGAATTATTTATTTTTAAACACTAATGACACCAATTTATTTACGTTTTATTATTGAAGCTATATTATTTATGTTTCAATTTTTGAAGAATCTTTTACACTTCAAATTTTCAATCTTCATAGATACTTTAATTATTTTGATAATTTTCTAATCCAACCTCTGTTGCTGCAAATAGGTCAAGGTTGAATTTTTAATAAATTCTTCCATAGAGGTTTCTTTGTTTGCATTTTTATTGGTCAGTTCGATCAGATACTGGATTTGATTTCCTAGTTTATTGTCTTTGCAGGTAATTTTAAATCTTTTGGTTTTAGGAGATGAACCAAGAAAAGTAAGCTCAGTGGCATTGTTTAATTTAACATTGTTTACATCAAAACCGGCACGTGGATCTTTTTGAAGGCGTAAAAATCTTTTCTGAGTTCTATCTGTGCTTTCGTCTATAAATTTTTCCATCTGATAATCGGTTAGCAGCTGTGGATAAATTAACCCTTCTTCAAGCATTAAAACTGTTATTTTATCAGACTTATCATATAAGAAGGTCTTATCATCAAAGTGCGCGTAGCCATCCTTTACAATAATTTTACCTTCAAATTTTTTATAATTTTTCTTCTTATATTCATTTTTGAACTGTTCCACAATCGCTTTTTCCTTATTGCTCAAGGTTTCTTTTTTCTGACCAAAAACAGCTACTGATAGTGATAGTAACAGGATAAATGAAAATTTTCGTTTCATAATTTTTTTATTTTTTTAATAGCTTCTCTTTTTATTTTTAAGACATCCACGGGATATAAAATTGAAAAGAAAAGTACTCAATTTTATTTTAATACGGATTCCAGTATTTTTAGCAGCAAAGATGATGCTATAAAATATTTTTCACACGAATATGTTGAAGAAGCATGATTGTTTTGGCGTCTTTAATTTCTCCTGTATCAATCATAGCCAATGCTTCTTCAAAGGAAAACTCTAATACTTCAATATCTTCACCTTCTTCTTCCAATCCGCCGCCATCTGTTGTTTTCATTTCTTTTGAATATTCTGCAATGAAGAAATGAAGGATTTCAGTAACTGATCCGGGAGACATATAAGATTCAAAAATCTTTTCTACCTGGGAGATCTTGTAACCGGTTTCTTCTTCTGTTTCCCTTTTGATACAATCTTCAGGATTGTCATTATCTAATAAGCCGGCGCATGCTTCGATCAGCATTCCTGTTGAATTGCCATTAATGTAAGTAGGCAATCTGAATTGTCTGGTAAGGATAACCGTTTTTTGATCCTTATTGTAAAGCAGAATAACGGCTCCATTTCCTCTGTCATAAGCTTCTCTGCTTTGGGTTTGTATAGTTCCGTCAGTTTTTAGTTTTTCATAGGTTACTTTGTTTAAAGTATACCAGTTATCAGATAAGACTTCTGTTTTTATGATTTTTATGTTATGATTCTCCATGGGGGATATCTTCTATGTTATAATAAATTTTAAAACCTTTTTTTAGCAATTCTTACATTTTCATCAGTTCGTTTTGAACATCCTTCTATCCGTAAGATGGTATTACATTTTTCTATGATTCGACGAGCAATGGGTATTGTACATAATGTTTTCTTTTTGGATAAAATAATGAAACCTAACAGGGTGAAAAAATGAGATAGGTTAAGATATCTATTTTTTGTGCCGGTTTGCTTTGACAGCACTTAAAAATTCAGGTGTTATTCCGAGATAGGATGCCATTTGTTTTTGAGTGATTTGTTTTGCAGCTAAAGGATACTTTTGCAGAAACATATGATACCTTTCTTCGGCAGATAAAGAAAGGTTTTCTATATTCCGAAGTTGTTCTCTTGTATATGCATTCTCCATCATGATCCTAAAAAAACGTTCAAATTTGGGGACTTTCAGATAGAGATTATCCAGGTCCTTTTTCTGTAGCTGTAGGATAGTACTATCTTCCAGTGCTTCAATATTTAGCATGGCGTGTTTCTGATGGATAAAAGCATACATGTCAGTAATCCACCAATCGGGAGTGGCAAACAGAATGGTGGTTTCTTTCCCTGCTGCATCCATATAGAAAGCCCGTAAAATCCCTGATTGGACAAAATTGATTTCTTTACAAAGTTGCTGTTCTTTCAGGATCAGTTCTTTTTTACGGATTTTTCTTTCTTTCAATAAAGAATTGAAGTATACCACTTCTTCATTATTAAGTGAAACATGTTTAGCGATGTTCTTTAAAATCAAACTGTCATTCATGGTGCTTGAAGATACTTATTTCTCTAAATGTAAATCAGTGCTAAATTAGTGTTTATTTTTCAACAAGCTTTTAAAATTGGGAGATTCAGAGGATATTTATATTAAAATAATGTAAATAAGTTGTTAATGTTTTAACAGGATCATGCTATTTACCCTTCAAGTACTTTTTCAGGTATTTTGAAGTTTCAGAATGCTTGGCTGATAATAGGCTTTCAACAGTTCCTTCATAAATAATACTGCCTCCTAATTTACCTGCTCCGGGGCCTATATCGATGATCCAGTCTGCTTGGGCAATAATATCCAGATTATGTTCAATAACGATTAGGGTATTCCCTTTATTAACCAACTCATCAAAGAATGAGAGTAGTTTTTCATTGTCGATAGGATGGAGACCGGTACTGGGCTCGTCTAGAATAATAACCTGATCGGTATTATTAAGCTCTTTTGTTAATTTTAAACGCTGTCTTTCACCACCCGAAAAACTATCAAGACGTTGTCCAAGGGTAAGATAATCTAAACCAAGCTTGATCAATAGATTAAGCTCATGTCCGAATTCTGATTTAGGGAAGAAATGCAATGCTTCCAAAACAGTCATGTCCATAACATCTGCAATGTTTTTGTGATGATACTGGTATTGTAAAACTTCTGGTTTATATCCTGAACCCAGACAAACTTCACAAGGCTGCTCGATATCATCCATAAAGGCGAGATCTATTTTTTCAACGCCTAAACCTCTGCAATTGGGACATGCACCTTCTCCGTTTCTGCTAAAAAGTTTTTCTGAAACATGATTAGCATTAGAAAATAGCTTTCTGACAATATTGGAGAGATTGAGGTACGTCAATAAATTAGAACGGCTACTGGCTGTAAATACAGATTGATCTACAACGGTTACCTGTGGATAGGACATGGGTAAAACTTTATTGATTAAAGTACTTTTCCCAGAGCCTGCAACACCAGTTACTACAGTCATTATTCCTGTAGGTATTTTTACACTTACATCTTTCAGGTTATGGAGATGAGCATGTTGTATATCAAGATAACCTTTAGCTGTGCGGGGTTTTGTATTGTAGTCACGGACTTTACTAAAATAGCTGCCGGTTTTGCTTTTAGCGTGTTTTAAATCTTTAAAACTTCCCTGATACATAATCTCTCCACCATTTTTTCCTGAATCGGGTCCCATGTCTACAATGAGATCGGCTATTTTAATAAGATCAGGATCATGTTCAACAATCAATACCGTATTGCCTTTATCCCTTATTTTTTTGATGATATCTACAATATGGTCAATATCTTTAGGATGTAGTCCAATACTGGGCTCGTCAAAGATATATAATAAATCAACCAGGCTGTTTCCTAATTGTTTGACCATCTTGATTCGTTGTGACTCTCCGCCTGAAAGTGTATCGGTTTGTCTGTCCAATGTAAGATATTGCAGACCTATGTCAATAAGGTTCTGTAACTTTTTTTCAAGTTCCTGCAGAATGGAAGAATACATTTCAGAAGGTAATGCTTGTATAAAAAGTAACAAATCATCAATAGGCATTGCAGTACAATCTGCAATATTTTTACCCTTAATTTTACATGACAGGACTTTTGAATTCAAACGCTTTCCTTTACAGACAGGGCATTCTTTGGTAATGATTACTTTATTTAAAGTGTCTTTTCGGGTGATATTTTCTTTAGAATCCTTTTTCAGAAAAGAGTTCTCAATTCTTGGAATGATACCTTTGTATTTTACAGTCTTTCCCCAGTTTTTAGAAGGTTTTTTAGGAGTATGCTCTTCTGCATTCAATAATAAGTCCCATTCTTCTTTGGTATAGTCTTTTAGCTTTTTATCATTATCAAAATATCCGGATTCAGTATAACGTGTAAGACGCCATCCACCTGACTGAAAGGTTGGAAATTGTATTGCCCCTTCATTTAATGATTTATTTTTATTGAATAAGGTTTCTATATTCACGGCTTGTACAAATCCCAGTCCTTCACACTCCGGACACATTCCTTGCGGATTATTAAATGAGAATACATTAGAATAGCCCACAAAAGGTTTTCCCATTCTTGAGAAAAGCAGCCGGAGTGAAGCATAGATATCAGTTGCTGTTCCTACTGTTGATCGTGCATTTCCGCCTAATCTTTTTTGATTGATAATAAAAGGAACATTGAGGTTTTCGATTTTGTCTACATTGGGAACACCAAAATGCTGTAGACGGTTTCTAATGAAACTGTTTTGTGTTTCATTGATCTGGCGTTGGGCTTCTGCACCAATGGTCTCAAATACCAGAGAAGATTTTCCTGAGCCTGAAACTCCTGTAAATACAGTAATTTTATTTTTAGGAATTTGTAATGAAATGTTTTTAAGATTATTCTGTCTTGCTTTGGTAACAATGATGTCTTTCATAATTTAATATTAATAAGTGAATCAATGACTAAGATAAGAACGGGATACAATCTAAAAGTGTATCATTTTGACCAGAAGAATAATACTTCTGTAATTTTAATTTTTTAGTAAATTTTCCAGTGCCTTCTTTAAATAAGGAAATTGAAACTGAAAGCCTGCATCATGTAGCTTTTGTGAATTTACTCTGGAGCCCTCTAATAAAGCAATTGACAGCTCACCAAATATTATTTTTAAAATAAATGCAGGGATATTAGGCATCAATAGAGGTTTTTTTAAAACTTCAGCGATTTTTTTTGTGAAATTTTCATTGGTAGTATGCTCTGGCGAGGCTGAGTTATAGGCCCCTTTTATGTGTGGATTCTTTAGTGCAAATTCATAAATAGCACTGATGTCTTTGAGATGGATCCATGGCATGTACTGTTGACCACTTCCTAACGGTGATCCAATCCAGAATTGGATGGGAACTGCCATTTTCTTTAAGGCTCCCTCTTTTTCAGAAAGTACAATAGATGTTCTTATCTTTACAACTCTTTCAGCGGCACCCTCCTCTAAAAATTTATCGGCAGCCTGTTCCCATAAAACAACTACTTTTCCAAGGAAGTCATCGGCTTTTTCATCTTGTTCAGAATATATTTTTTGAGAGGTCTTCGCTCCATATATTCCTATCGCAGAAGCAGAGATAAAAGACTTCAGTCTGATGTTTTTCTTTTTTAAAGTTTCTAGGATCAGTTTTGCAGAATCTGTACGGCTGGAAATAATTTCTTTTTTCCTTTCTGCAGTCCATCTTTTTTCAGAAATATTGGCTCCGGCCAGATGGATAATATGACTTACATTATCAAATGCAGATTCATCTATTGTTCCTCGATTAATATCCCATTCATATTCATTGCTTTGTTTCTTTTTTCGGGTTAAAAGCCTAACCTCATATTCCTGATTAATATTTTCAGATAATTCTCGGGTGACCATGCCATTAGCTCCGGTAATCAAAACAACTTCTTTCATAGGTATTAATTTTAGTGGGTACTTATGCCTGATTTCTCACGATCAGAACAAAATCTTCTTCTAAAAGCTTATAACCATAATCATAAATGAACTTATATTCAGAACCGTTTTTATAAACTTTTATGTTGGTGAAATAATCAAAATCAAAACCTAGGCCATCCAGCTTCGATCTGGAAATTTTAGTTTTACCATCGATGTTTACCTCTGTCAGAATACGGTAATTTTTACGGAGTTTGTTATTGATATTCCGCATCATGTTATTAGAATCTTTGTTCTGTTTATTGTTGTAGGCGTTTCGGCAGGCATCATTACAGAACTTTTTATCAGACCTTCCAAGTATTTTTTCGCCACATTCAAGACAATTCATACTATTATTTTTTCATTTTATGTTCATGTTTTTTCTTTAATAGTCTTTTTAATCTGCTGTGATTAGGATAGCTTCTGTTAGGGGTAATATTGTTGAAAAATAAAGCTACAAGTAGTAGAATGACGCATCCTGAAAGAACAGGGGATAGAGCATACCAATATCCAAGTTCAGGAATTTTCCCCGATGAGGTAACGGCAATCAGTGCTGTAGCACCACCCGGTGGGTGAAGGGTTTTTGTATACTGCATTAAAACAATTGAAAATGCAACGGCTAATGGTGCGGAAAGCCAGAGAATATCGGGAACAATTTTATAAATGGTGACACCTACCAATGCAGAGAGAACATGCCCGCCAATTAAATTTCTGGGTTGTGCCAGAGGGCTTTGGATAGCTCCGTAAATCAAAACACTGGAGGCTCCGAATGAACCGATAAGGAAAATGTTTTCCTGTTCCAAAAGATAATGGGATTGTATAAATGCAATAATTCCAATTCCAAAAAAGGCCCCTAAAAAAGACCAAAAATGTTCCTTGTAATCTACAAGTGTTTCTTTATAAATTACATATTTTGAAACTCTGAATGTTCTTTTTATTTTCTGCCTCATGTATTCTTCTTTATTTTTTTATCAATTGGGTTAAATTTTCAATAAAAGCCTTTGTATAAAGGCCTTCTTTATCATAATCAGGATCTAATATAGTGATTTCAATTCCGATACATTTTTCATTTTCAAACAATGGTAATAAAATATCTTTAAGATCATCATAGCTTATCCCATCTTCCATTCTACTGTCTACTGCAGGCATAATTTCATCTTTTAAAACATCCACATCAAAGTGTATGAAAAAGCCATCCAGTTTTTTTTCATGAACCATTTTCAAAAAATCTTCAGCCGTTTTTTTGAAACCGTTTTTTCTGAGCTGATAAAGATCAAAATAATGAATGCCGGAATGAATAATCTGATCAACGTATTCCTGGTCATCCGTTTCTGCATTCCCGACACAAAATATATTTTCTTCTGAAAAATAGGGCTTTAAATTTTTAATATTGGTAAGCTTTTCATGTCCCATTCCTGTTACAATCGCCAGATCCATTCCTGCAATACCTCCGCTGGGAGAAAGTTGGGGCGGAATATAATCGGTATGACCATCCAAATAAAATAAACCGAAGTTTCCCAGTTGTTTTAATGCAATGGCGTTTCCTATGAGGATACTGCAGTCACCACCAAGCATAATATTGAAAATATTTTTATCAAAATTTTCAAGGATAAGCTCAGATTGTTTTTCAGCATATTCAATTATCTGATTTGGATTTTTAACGCTGGTATCAGTATCAAAATCCATAGCATATTCGGGAGCTTCCAGTCTGAAAATATTTTTGGGGTTGATTTTTTCGTGAAATCCGAATTTCCGAAGCCATTCAGGAAGCTTTTTAACACCCGGCTCAGTTTCGTGATCTTTTTTTGTCAAACCTAAGTTAAGGGGGAACTCAAAAATAGTAATCTCTCTTTTCATACTATAATTTATACTTCAAAGATACGGATTTATCCATTTTCAAACGATTACAAATGAATTATAAATCTGTAAAATTGGTAAAAGAAACAGTAATTGGTATAAGGTTATTATGATGGGTTACTTGTTAAATTTGTTTTATACCTGGGTTTTTATAAAGATATATTAAATAATGTTAGGTATTTATTGACATATAATAACAAAATGAAATAACTATTTATCAGAAATATAAAATAAGTAATTAATCAAAAAATAAAAGTATTATGCCATTAGTTAGAATTGACGTTATAGAAGGAAGATCAGATAAAGAACTGACCCTTCTTGCAGATACAATACAGGAAGTATTGATTGAAACATTTGCCGCACCGGAGCTTGATCGTTATCAGGTTATTCACGAACACAGAAAAGGTCTTATAAAAGCATTAGATACTGGATTAGGCTACAAAAGAACTGATCAGCTGGTTCTTCTCCAGATTACACATCAGGGACGTAATAGACAACAAAAAGAAAAAATGTATGCTGCAATGAGCCAGAAGCTTGAAAAAATAGGAATTTCTCCTACGGATTTAATTATTTCATTAATTGAAAATAATAAAGAAGATTGGTCATTTGGATTGGGAAGAGCACAATTCCTTACCGGAGAATTATAATAAATTAATAGTATGCATCGTCGAAAATTTATTAAACAGGTTGGGATTGGATTTGTGGCTTTACAATTCCTTCCAACATTGGGTCTTGCCCAATCAAGGAAAGATAATAAGGCTTATAGTAGTCTGCCCTTGGTAAGAATTGATGTAGTTAAAGGAGAGCGGAGTGATAAAGAATTGGCTGAGCTTGCAGATGTAATACAGGAGGTATTGGTCAAGACTTTCAATGCACCACCCAAGGATCGTTATCAAATTATTCATGAGCACAAAAAAGGACTGATAAAAACACTGGATACTGGACTTGGGTACCCCAGAACTAATAAAATTGTGATTCTGCAGATTACCCAACAAGGAAGAACAAGAACTCAAAAACAAGCCATGTATGAGGCTATGGGTAAAAGTTTAGAAAAGATTGGAGTTCCACAAACAGATCTTATCATTAGTGTCAGTGAAAATACATTGGAAGATGGGTTCTTGGGATTGAATAAAGCTTAGTTCGTTATGAAAGAATTTACAAAAGAGAGATTCAAATTATTGAAATAATCTGGCATCAATAAAAACTTAAAATTTTGACCTTGCTCAATTATATATAGATTCATTTTTTTACATAAAAACAATGAATTTTGAACTGGATCTGCTAATGACTTGTAAGTCGTTATTACTAATATTAAAATAAAACACTCATTATGAATAAAAAAACAAGTATTCTTAAAAATTCCTTATGCCTGACAATACTGTCATTAAGTCTTGCAGCCTGTAATAATAGTGATCGTGAAGACAATACCCCTGCAACTGTATTGTCGGAAAATTATTCATTTAAATCTACAGGTTTTTATCCTGAGGGAATTGATTTTGACACAAAAAACAACCATTTTGTAATCAGTTCCTTTCGGAAGGGCACTGTATATACTTTAAGTGCTGATGGAAAAGAATTCACTCAATTGGTAGATGATGCTAACCTGATTGCTGCTTTGGGAGTATATACTGATGAAGCTAATGATAGAATCATTGTTGCGAGTGGAGATGCTGGAGCTTCAGAAAAAAGTGGTGCGAATGGAAGTACAGCGGGGCAGAAGGCCTATGTCGGAATTTACAATGCAAAAACAGGTGTTCTAATCAAAAGTATTGATCTAAAACCTCTTGTTACGTCCGGTGGTGTATTTCCTAATGATATTGCTATGGATGGAAACGGAAATATTTATGTTACCGATTCCTTTTCGCCAATTATCTATAAAATTGATCAAAATTATAATGCTTCAGTGTTTATAAGTAATAATAATTTTTCAGCTCCTCAAGGGTCTTTTGGACTTAATGGGATTGTTTATAAAGATGGTTATCTTATTGTATCACATACTCAAGCTGCTAAGCTTTTCAAAATTAATATTGCTGATAATAGTGTCGCAGAAATTACGGGCTTAAACAATGCCTTTAAAGCACCTGACGGATTGGAGTGGAAGGATAATAATCTCATTGTTGTAGAAAATGGATTAGGTGAGGGCAAAGTACATCTACTTTCCACCAGTAATGATTGGGTTTCATCCTCAAAAATTAAAGAATCCACCATTGGTAAAACTGAATTCCCAACGACCGCATTTGCTGCTAATAATGGAACTGTGTATGTACTTCAGTCCTATCTTGGGAAATTGTTAGGCGGTGATGCTTCACAAATAGATTATCAAATAAAAGGAATAAAATTTTAATACATTTTTTTACCCAAGTTTTCTAGGTGAAGTTGTGAAGCTTTTAACAACTGAGTAATTTTATAATTTTTTGTTAACCGTAAATTAAAGAAGACCTCAAATAGTGACTCTTTTTCATAAGTATAATTATTTAATTGATAAAGATTAGAAGTTGGCTGGATTGGCCTGAATTTTATGAAAACATTATCCGTTTGCAAACGACTACAAACGAATTTAAATAATTTGTAACCGACTTAAATGTGTGGGTTTGTCAATCTTTGCAACAGAGGTTTGAGAAAACAGTGAACGCTCTTACCTAAATTATTAATCTTTAAAAATTATAGTTATGTCACTAAGAAACAAAGTAACATTAATTGGTTACACAGGAAAAGAGGTTGAAATGGTAAACTTCGATAATGGAAATGTAAAAGCAAATGTGTCTTTAGCAACGAGTGATCATTACACCAATGCAAAAGGTGAAAAAGTAGAAGAAACACAATGGCATAATCTGGTGGCTTTCGGAAAAGTAGCTGAAATCTTTGAGAAATATGTTCCCAAAGGAAAAGAGATAGCTGTTGAAGGAAAACTGACTTATCGGTCTTATGATGATAAAGAAGGAGTGAAACGATACATTACGGAAATCAGAGTAGATGAAATCCTACTGCTGGGAGGAGGTAATAAATAATATAAAAACACAAATGATGAAAATAAAAGTTTTTAAAATAAGATTGCCTCAGGAATACTTACATAAAGATCAGAAGGCATTAGATGATTTTTTGAGCAGTCATGAAATTATAAAAACAGAAACGGCGTTTGTTCAGGATGAAAATTACTGGTCTGTCGTTCTGTATTTTGAAGAGTTTAAAACAACAGGAACAAGTGTCAAAGAATCCAAAGTCATAAAGTATTCTGCAGAAAATGATGTATTAAGTGCAGATGAGGTGAAAATTCTAGATGCCTTAAAATTATGGAGATCGGAAAAGGCAAGAGAACAAAGCCTTCCTACTTATTTTATTGCGAGTAATAAGGAGCTGATGTCAGTTGCTAAATATAAGCCTGCTAAGAAAGAAGAACTATTAGAGATCAAAGGCTTTGGTAAGCACAAAATAGAAAATTATGGAGAGGAGATACTTGAAATTCTGGAAAGTATTTGATTTTTAATAGATCAATAAAAAACACAAATGATGAGATATTATGAAAGAAGCTGAAGGAAATTATTTTCTTCAGCTTCTATGTTATTTAAAAGTCCTTTCAATTCCTTATTTTTGCAAGACTTATCAATATTATTATCATTTATCTATTATAAAATGAAACCAAGCTTAGCAAAAGGGACAAGAGATTTTACCGCACAGGAAGTTTCAAGAAGAAAATATATCATTAATATCTTACAGAACAATTTTGAATTATTTGGATTCCAGCCTTTGGAAACACCAAGCTTTGAAAATCTGTCTACATTAACCGGGAAATATGGAGAAGAAGGAGATCGCCTGATATTTAAGATCCTTAACTCAAGTATTAATGAAGCAAAAGAAGAGAAGAAGGCACAAATGCTGAATGACTTCCAGCGAGCTTTAGACAAGCCTTTCAGTTCAGAAAGCTTGACAGATAAAGCGCTTCGTTATGATCTTACTGTACCTTTTGCGCGATTTGTAGCCATGAATCACGGACAACTTACATTTCCATACAAGCGTTACCAGATACAGCCGGTTTGGAGAGCAGATCGTCCTCAAAAAGGAAGATTCAGAGAGTTTTATCAGTGTGATGCCGATGTTGTAGGAAGTGAAAGCCTTTTACAGGAAGTAGATCTGATTCAGTTGTATTTAAAATCGTTTGCTGATTTAAAAGTTTCTGTTACTATTCATGTTAATAATAGAAAGATTCTTTCCGGCTTAGCTGAATATGCAGGGATTACAGACAAGCTAATTGATTTTACAGTAGCTCTTGATAAATTGGATAAAATAGGAAAAGAAGGAGTCGTAAAAGAATTGTTAGAGAGAGAAATTTCACAAGATTCTATAGATAAACTGGATTTCTTATTTTCTCAGTCTGATGATGCATTAGAAAATCTTCTCCAGCTTAAAGAAAAATTCATAGGGAATGAAATAGGACTTAAAGGAGTAGAAGAATTAGAATTTGTTCTTACCCAGTCTCTCAGCCTTGGGGTTGACATCCAAAACCTTGTTTTTGATATTACATTAGCGAGAGGGCTGGACTATTATACAGGGGCTATCTTCGAAGTAAAAGCTGATGAAGCTCAAATGGGATCTATCGGTGGTGGTGGAAGATATGATAATCTTACAGAAGTTTTTGGAGTTAAAAATATTCCCGGAATTGGTATTTCTTTTGGACTAGACAGAATTTATTTAGTAATGGAAGAGCTGGATCTTTTCCCTAAAGAAGCCACTTCAAAAGTAGAATATTTATTTGCTAATTTCGGAGGTGAAGAAACAGTGGAAGCTTTAAAATTGATTATGCAGTTAAGAGCAAAAGGTATTTCTGCTGAGCTCTACCCTGAAAGTTCAAAAATCAACAAACAGTTCACTTATGCTGAGAAGAAAGGAATTAAAAACCTAGTATTTTTAGGAGAAGAAGAACTTAAAAACAGAACCGTAACCTTTAAGAACCTTGAAGCGGGGGAACAAAAGACAGTTTCTCTGGAAGAGTTTTTAGGATAAAAAAAATAAACAATAAAAAGAGTCTCCTTAAATAACTAAAGAGACTCTTTTTTTATTGTAGCTTAGCTTTTATCGCTTCATATATTTTTCGAGTGTAAGGTACTTCAATGTCTGATTCACTTCCGTATCTGATAATGGCTCCGGCAAATAATTCTAACTCACTGTTTTCTTTCCCGGAATTGATATCCAATTGTAAAGATGTTGGTGTTTCATAAGGGAATGTAGACGCTTTTTCAAAAGTTTTTTCAACAATATTCTCGTCCAGATGAATATCTTTCTTCTTAGCAATTGATTGTATTTCTTTCATTATTTCTTTTGCCTCATTATTTTGTAATGAATCCGTACAAACTTTGCCAATAGAAGAGTTGTGTAAAGCTGTCACCAGTCCAAAACTTGCTATGAAAGTAAATTTTGTCCAAATATCGGTCAATGGATTATCTTTAAATTCAAAATCAATATGGCTTGTTTCGAGCATTGTAATTATCCAGCTGATATCTTCGGAAGGATGTTGAGGGTCTTTACCCAATATTATTTTACCCGCACTTCCTTTATGCTCAACCACTCCTTTTTCCTTGATATGAGAAGCTACATAAATACAAGAAGGTAAAATAACATGATCAGGAATGATTTTTCTTATTCTATCATAAATGTCTGCTCCATTCATCATCGGTAATAGAACCGTATGTTCATTAATGACTTCTTTTAATTCCTCACAAACTCTTTCTAAATCATATTCTTTAACACAAATCAATACAAGATCAGGATTCACTAGATCACTAATGTTTTCATACACTTCATTAGGTTGTGTTGTGTTATGACGATGCTCTGTTGAAATTAGTGTCAGTCCTTCTTCTTTTACTTTTTTGTAGGTTTCACCTCTGGCTATAAATGATATGATATATTGTTGAAAAGTTTTATTGTTTTGGCTGATTTTAAATCCAAAATAACCACCGACACCCCCAAGTCCAATGACTACAACATGTTTTTTACTCATAATATTTTACTGATTTATTAATTTTTTACTAATAATAAAGATGGCAATTTATTTTAACAATAAAAAAAGATATAATCTATATTTACCGTTAGATATAAACGATAAAAGATGTTTGTAGATTTTCTATTAAAAAATTAGTATTAAAAATTATATTTGATAAAAAATAAATAGCCATTAATCATGGAAAATTACTTAGAAATTAATAAAAACTCATGGAATGCCAAAGTAGATCCCCATTTGAAATCAGACTTTTATTTTGTTGATGAATTCTTAAAAGGAAAAAATTCACTCAATTCAATTGAGCTGGATCTCTTGGGTGATATCAAAGGAAAAAGCATTTTGCATTTACAATGTCATTTCGGGCAAGACTCTATTTCTTTGTCGAGGCTGGGTGCGAAAGTTACAGGAATAGATTTGTCTGATAAAGCAATTGAAACTGCAATTAATCTTGCGAAACAATGTGAAACGGATACCCAATTTATCTGTTCAGATGTTTATGATCTTCCTAATCATCTGAATGAACAATTTGATATTGTTTTTACAAGCTATGGCACAATAGGCTGGCTTCCGGATCTTGAAAAGTGGGCTCATGTGGTTAATCATTTCCTAAAGCCTGAAGGAAAGTTTGTGATGGCCGAATTTCATCCTGTAGTCTGGATGTTTGATGATGATTTCAAAGAAGTAAGCTATAATTATTTTAATGAAAAACCAATCATTGAAACCTATGAAGGAACTTATGCTGATCTTTCAGCATCTATTGTCCAGGAATATGTAATGTGGAATCACTCTCTGGCGGAAGTTCTTCAGAATTTAATTAACAAAAAGTTAAACATAGAACATTTTAGGGAGTTTGACTGGTCACCTTATCCTTGTTTTAAGCATGTAGAAGAATTTGAAAAAGGGAAATGGAGAATATCCCAGTTTGGAAATAAAATACCTCTGGTATATGCTCTTTCTGCGCAAAAAAAGTCATCGTAATAAATATTACGATGACTTTCTATATATGAATGTTAAAAAAACTAGTATTAACTCAAAGAATCTTCAGCTTTTGTTTTTGCTTCGTTTACTTTGCCCTCAACTTGAGAAGCTACATCATTTGCTTTAGTTTTAATATCATTTCCCCACTTGTTAAGGTTATCCTTAGCAGTGTTGATCTTATCTTTTACAGCTTGTTGTTCTTCCGGAGTTGATTTCTTATACTTCCAGTAAGCTAAAGCACCTAAACCTAATAAAGCTAATAATCCATTTGTTTTATTTCCCATGATTTCTATTTTTTTAAATTAATATTAAAAATTTGTTGTTTAATATCATGTAAAATACGTGCCAAAAAAAAGATTATAATGATAAAAAAATGTTAAATTAATTGAAAACCTCAAAATTTTCTCCATCAAAACTTGCAAAAACCATGGTTGGATAAGAATCTTGATGATACATATTCCCATTTTTATCAATAGCAATGGCCCCTGCGAAACCATCGATTGTTTTTAATTCATCAAAAGTTTTATGGAACGCATTTTCCAGATTCATTCCATCGGTAACTCTTGTTACTATTTTTGTTGCAGTAGCATTGCTTACAATATCTTCTCCCACTCCCGTACAGCTTACAGCACAAAACGAGTTGGCATAGTTACCGGCAACTGTAGCCGAATCAGAAATTCTTCCCGGAATTTCGAAGCCTTTTCCACCAGTAGAAGTGGCAACTGCCAATTTCCCAATCTTATCAATGGCAACACAGCCTACCGTACCTTTTCCTCCATTATGCAGCTTGGCTTCATACTCTCTTCTTCTCTGAGTAATTTCAGTAGAAAAATTTTCAAAGCCATGTTCTGAAGCATAGTTTTTGGCCCCGCTTCCTCCTAAAACTCTGTCATCTTCTTTAATTAATTCTTTAGCAACAAAAATTGGGTTTTTGACATCCTGAATATTGATAACACCACTTAATTTTTGTGTTTCTCCATCCATAATGGCTGCACTCATTCGTATAACCCCATCACTTTGAATTTGAGAACCAATTCCCGCATTGTATAGTTCATCATCCTCCAAAAGAGAAACGGCATACGCGACAGTGTCAAATGCAGAATGAGACTGCAGGTATTCAAAAGCCTTTCGGGCTATATCTTTTAAAGAATTTTGTTTGGCAACTTTTACTTCGTGGCTTTGATCACTTTCTGAAAAGAAACCGCCGTGAACTATTATTTTCATATTAATTTGGTTGATAGTTGATAGTTGATAGTTGATAGTTGATAGTTGTGAGCAATAAGGGTAAAGAAGAATTAAATATACTTAAAACTCCCTCTTAACTACTCCCTCAACTTATTATTTATCTTGTGGAATCGGATTAAATTGAGAGTTTTCTATTGTTAATGTCTTAGTGATAAGGTCATAATGGTCATTCATAGACATCACATGCACTGTTAAATTGTCTATAGAAATAGGCTCTCCTAAATTGATATTTGTAAGATTGGTATCTTTGATAAACCGGCCGTCAACAATAATCACAAGACCTGAACCTACGGCAGTCATTACGTCGTTATGAATAAATAAACCTGTATCTTCTCCTAAACCTATTCCTAAAGTTCGCGGATTATTGACAACAGCCTGGAACAAACGTCCGATTCTGCCTCTCTGTACAAAATGTGTATCAATAATAACATTATCAATTAAACCTAAGCCTTGAGTAGTTTTGATTTCTCCTTTTAATAATGCTTCAGAACTGCTTCCCTGATAAATCATATTTTCGGATGCAGCGGCGGCTCCGGCAGAAGTACCGGAATAGATAAAATCCTGCTCCTGATATTTCAGAAGAATGGTATCATGAAATCTTGTTCCACCAAGAATCGAGGTTAGCCTTAGCTGGTCTCCACCGGTAAACATGACTACATCAGCAGCATTAGCCCTGGCTACCATTGCGTCAGAATTAGCCTCTTCACGATTATGGATGTCAAGGATATTTACATTTTTAGCACCTAAAAATTCAAATGCTTTTTTATATTCTGTACCTACAATTTGAGGAATTTGTGAAGCGGTTGTTACCACTTCAATGACAGAGTCTTCTTTTAGTTTAGATTCATTAATAATCTTTCTTAAAATGCCTCTTTCGAAAAAATTGAGGTTTTTTTCAATGTTCTGATCGTAATCGTTTTCTGCAAAACTTCCTTTGTTTACAGCGCCTCCGATAACAATTAATTTTCCAACAGGTTTCATCATAGTATGCAAATTTAAAAAATAATTAATATTTGACGAAATAACATTGACATTTAAAGTTGATTTTGAGGATTTTAAGATTGTTAAGGATATTTATATTTTTTTTAAGAAATCTTTAAATGGGCTATGGTTTTGTTTATGCTTTTACATTATCTTTGATTTTAGAAGATGTTATTATTAATCAAGAAAAGCGAGAATTGACTATGAAAATTGAGAAGATACAGGCTTTGCGCGGCCCCAATATTTGGAGCATTAGACGGAAGAAGCTGATACAGATGAGGTTGGATCTTGAAGAGATGGAAAGTTTTCCTACCAATAAAATTGATGGCTTCAGAGAACGGATAGAGAAAATGCTCCCTTCTTTGATCACTCATCGATGTTCGGAAGGAGTACACGGAGGCTTTTTTCATAGAGTAGAAACAGGTACCTGGATGGGACATGTGATTGAACATATTGCACTGGAAATTCAAACCTTAGCAGGAATGGATACCGGATTTGGGAGAACACGTGAAACAAAAACTCCGGGAGTGTATAATGTTGTTTTTGATTATATCGAAGAAAATGCGGGAATTTATGCAGCAGAAGAAGCTGTGAAAATTGCCGAAGCATTAATTGAAGGAAGAGACTATGACATCAACCATTGCATTCATACCTTGAAGGAGATCCGTGAAAGGGTTCGTTTAGGTCCATCCACAGGAAGTATTGTAGAAGAAGCCGTTTCGAGAAAGATTCCATGGATACGCTTAGGAACCAATTCTTTGGTACAGTTGGGATATGGAATTAATCAGCAAAGATTTCAGGCTACGATTACCGGAAAAACAAGCTCCATTGCTGTTGATATTGCATGCAATAAAGAATTGACAAAAAGAATGCTTCATGATGCTGCTATTCCGGTTCCTATCGGAGAGCTGGTCATTAATGAAGAAGAATTAGATTTGGTCATCAAAAAAATCGGATATCCTATAGTTCTGAAACCATTGGATGGAAACCATGGAAAAGGCTCTTCCATTAATGTCAATGATTGGGAAAGTGCTAAAATAGGATTGGAGCATGCCCAGAAGTATTCCAAAAAGACTATTGTAGAAAGATATATTACAGGATATGATTTCAGAGTCCTGGTCATCAACAATAAAATGGTTGCAGCAGCAAGGAGGGTTCCTGCTCATATTGTTGGAGACGGAGAATTGAATATCCAGGAGTTGATAAATAAGGAAAATGAAGATCCAAGAAGGGGATATGGACATGAAAATGTTTTAACTGAAATAGAAGTTGATAAGGATACTTTGGAGCTGCTAGAAAAGCTTCAGTATACCCTGGAAACGATTCCCCAGAAAGGAGAAGTTGTTTATTTAAAATCAACAGCTAATCTATCGACGGGAGGAACTTCTATCGATGTAACTGATATGGTTCATCCTGAAAACATAACAATGGCCGAAAGAATATCTAAAATTATTGGATTGGATGTTTGCGGAATTGATATTATGGCGGAGAATCTTACACAACCTCTTAAGGAAAGTGGTGCTGCTATTATTGAAGTAAATGCAGCTCCGGGGTTCAGAATGCATCTGGCTCCGAGTGAGGGCCTTCCAAGAAATGTTGCAGCTCCTGTAGTGGATATGCTGTATCCGCAGGGAAAACCATTTACGATTCCAATTATAGCGGTAACAGGAACGAACGGAAAGACGACCACCACAAGATTAATCTCCCATATCGTTAAAAATAACGGATATAGAGTAGGCTTTACAACATCTGATGGTATTTATATTCAGAATACAATGCTTACTAAAGGAGATACTACAGGTCCGCTTTCTGCAGAGTTTGTTTTAAAAGATCCAACCGTGGAATTTGCGGTTCTGGAAACGGCAAGAGGTGGGATTTTACGTTCCGGATTAGGCTTTTCTCAGTGTGATATCGGTGTTTTGACCAACATTAAAGAGGACCATTTGGGTATGAATGATATTCACAACCTGAAAGATCTTACTAAAGTAAAAAGGGTAGTTCTTGATAGTGTAAAGAAAAACGGATGGAGTGTGATGAATGCTGATGATGAGTATTCTATGAGAATCGTTAATGATCTTGACTGTAATGTTGCTATTTTCAGTTTGGATGAGAATAACCCATACATCAAGAAATTCGCAAAAGAGGGTAAAATTACCTGTGTTTGTGAAGAAGGTTTTGTAACGATTAAAAAAGGAGACTGGAAGATCAGGATAGGGCGTGCTAAAGACTTTCCGATTACCATGGAAGGAAAAGCAAGATTTATGATCGCCAATGTTTTGGCTGCAAGTTTAGCTTGCTACTTGTATGGTTTCGGGATTGAAGATATTTCGAATTCTTTAAGAACATTTATTCCAAGTGCGCAGCTGACTCCGGGAAGATTAAATATTTTTAAATTTAAAAACTTTAAGGTGCTGATTGATTTTGCCCACAATCCTGATGGATATGAGGCGATTGAAGATTATCTTAAAAACATAGAATCTACGAAGAAAATAGGGATTATTTCAGGAGTGGGAGACCGAAGAGATGAGGACATTAGATTATGTGGCAAAATTGCAGGAAGAATGTTTGATTACATCATTATCAGAAATGAAAAACATCTTAGAGGAAGAAAAGAAGAAGAAATCAATGGATTGATCATAGACGGAATTAATGAAGCAGGCAGAGACGTAAGCTATGAGATTATTCCTAAAGAAATTGAAGCATTAAAGCATGCTATGGGTATGGCTGAAGAAGGTACCTTTATTACTGCTCTCAGCGATGTTATTTCCAATGCGATAGACCTAGTACAAGAATACCAGGCTAAAGAACTGCTTGAAGATGACAAAATTTAATTGAGAATATAAATAAAAAAAACCTCCGATCGGAGGTTTTTTTATTTATAAGATGTTCCAGTTTTTTTCAATATCCCTCATTTTTAATAAGTAAAAGTATAAAGGAATTAACTCCATTCTAAGTGTAAAGTTGATATTTGAATTAGTGAAAGGAATAATGACCATCATGATGGTACAGACGGCAATACCTACTATAGCATCAATGATTGCAGCTTTTGGAGCCCATTTTTCTTCAAACCAAAGTCCATAAGCAACAATGCCTTTAAAAATTAATAGAACACAAATAATAAAACCAGGTATGCTGTAAGGATGATAGGCTTGGATTCCATAAATTGATAAGGAAACATTAGTTAGGAAAAATCCGGAAATTAATATCAAAGCGGCTACAGATCCACCAATTAAAAATAACCAGGTGAATATTTTAATCCATACCGGTAATAAATCACGCCTTCTTGCAGGATTGTTTTTTACATCAAATTCTTCAAAAGCAGAGTTTTGTTCCATAAATATATTTTAGTTTTTAATTAGTTTTACATCTCTCCAAAGAACACATTAGAGCTTCCAATCCAGATGGCATCTTTTTTATTGAAATCCACATTTACCATAGCAGCTTTTGTCATTCTTCCCAGGTTTTCCAGTAGAATAGGGCGGTCATCATTTTCCCTCCAGATATAGAGTAGGCGAACTTCAGCTTTTGAAAACTCTCCGTTGATATCTTCAAAAATGGGCTCATAATTCACCTTTTTTTGTAAAATATAATTTTCTTTGTCCTTGATTGCATTGGTAATTTCTTCTGTAGGGTTTAGGTTAACTCCACTACCGGCAAAAGAGAATAGAGGTTTCAAAACATAATTATCGAGATTCTCATTTTCAGGAAACTCATGTAAGAAATAGCTTTTAGGAACAAATTGGTGCTGAAGAAGAGGAAGCAAGAACTTCGAAATTTTAAAAAACCAGTTAGGGTGCGTAACCCATTTTACATCCACTTCTTCACGAAAATCAAACGAAGTAGTAAGATCAGGAATTTTATCCAGTTCATCAAAAATAACCCGGTTATAAATTCGTTTTATTTCAATGAGTGATCCATTATTCTCATAATATAGTTTTCTTCCTTCCTTCTTTATTTGAGTCAGACAGACTGTTTTTATGCCTAAAAGTTTTTCTGTAAGAGCAAAGTCAATAGCTGTTTTTTGTTTTTCGGGAAAAATTTCCAGGAGAATTACATTTTCAGGATTTTCGTCATTGACGATTAATTCTTTTAGATAAGTTGTAAAGTCATCAAAAGACATAGGGCTTCTAATCTCTGAAAGAAAAGGGTAGACTTCACAAAATGTATTTTCAAAAGCCTTTTGAAAAGCATAAAGGGAAGGAAATGCCTGAAGTTCTATTAGCTGAGGTTCTATTTCTCCATTCTCACTTTTACAGATACCAAAATCAATGGTAAAAAAATGAGGTTGATCTGTATCATTAGGAACTCTGCAGTTTTCTGGAATGGCTTTTTGAAGTATTTCAGAAGGAAGAGCTTTGATCTGGTCAATAATACTTTCACTGGCATCAACAAGTTTACGTTCAAACTCTTTAGTAAGAAATAAGGGACTTTCCGAAACTCTGAATGAGGTTTCAAGACCGCTTTTTTGTTTTAAAATATCTTTAAGCTGGGTGTATTTTTCAGGTGAAAAGTCCCGGTTAAACTGTTTTCTATATTTTGGGATCATATTTTTTTTCTTTGTGATTTTAAAAAATCGAGCAATTTTGCTCGATTTATATAGGTGTAATTATTTCAATATTATTAAGCTTATGCCATCGCCTCAGCTCTTTTCAAAATATTCTTTCTTGCAAATTGTAAAAACCTTGGAAGTATCTGAGATCGTGTAAGGATGATTTTATCTTCATCATCAATTCTATCTAACGTTTCCAGATATTTTTCCATTCCGAAATTTTCAATCATGGCTTCTTTGTTCTTTTCATCCTTTAGATTCTCAATTATACTGTCTGAGTTGGCTTCCGGATGAAATTGAGTTCCGAAAATTTCTTCTGAAAAGCGAACAGCCATTACTGCTCTTTCCAGATCTATATGAGGGCGGAACTTTTCTATAGCCATAATTTTCATTCCTAATTCTTCAAAACGCTCATGATCCGGCTCAATGAACTGAAATGATCTTGAATCAACTCCATAAAAAGGATCTGCCAGGTTTTTGAATAAAAACTCTTTCTGGCCATCTTCCGTTTTGTGAATAGGCATTACTCCAAAAGAGAAAGATTTTCTTGGACAGATATTTCCTAAATTCCAATGAATACTCGCTATTTGGAATGAGTGGCAGATTAAAAACAGATATTTTTTATCATCACTATGCTGATTATGCAGATATACAGAATCTAAAAAACGGGCATATTCTGTTTCCCACTCCAAACCCTCTTTATGTGGAGTTCCCGGACCTCCTGACGAAATAAAAATGTCAAAATCATCTGCATTGGGAATTTCATTTTTATACCTTACATCAAAGATCTGAATGCTTACATTTTCCTCACAACTCTGCTGAAAGGCTTCAGAAATTTCTTTAATGTTTCTAAATCCCTGATTGACATGATTGTTATTCATATCCAGCAAAGCGATCTTAATATCTTTCATACTTCATATTTTTTACAAAGTTATCAAAATATTATGATATGGATTCTCCGTGAGTGATACCATATTCTGTTTCAGAAATCATATAATCCACTACTTTTGTAAGATCTCCGGTCTCTCTAAAAATCTGAAGCTGTCGATCAGCTCCGGTACCGTTTTCTAATATTTTCCATGCATATTCGACTTCATTTCTACAGCCCAGATCATCCACAACATCATCTATAAATTCAAGAAGTTCTTTTAATAAATCTGGATAAGGAACAGATTCTTCCTTACCAAAATCGATAAGGTGAGAATGAATGCCATCCTTAGAAGCACGCCATTTATTCTCATTGAGTAATAACCTTCTATAGCTTCTGAAACTTAAATTCTGTTGATGAAGTTTATAAATTTTAGCCACAAGGCTTTGCATGATGGCCGCCAAACAGACTGTTTCATCAATTCTTAATGGCATATCACAGATTCTGAATTCAATTGTAGGGTAGAATGGATGCACCCGCAGATCCCACCAGATTTTTTTAGCATTATCAATAGTCCCGGTTTTGATAAGAAGATCTACATAGCTGTCAAATTCAGATAATGAATTAAAATAGCTGGGAATCCCGGTTCTTGGAAATTTCACAAAAATTTCTTGCCTGTAGGATTTAAATCCGGTATCTCTCCCGATCCAAAAAGGAGAATTAGTTGATAATGCGTAAACGTGAGGAAGGAAATAACGCATGATGTTCTGAATTCTTACGCCTTCTTCCCGGTTGGGTATACCTATATGGACGTGTAGCCCGAAAATAAGATTTTCTCTGGCAACGTCACCCATGTCGTCAACAATCTTGACATATCTTTCCCCTTGTGTAATGGAATTATCCGACCAATGTGAAAACGGATGGGTTCCGCCTCCTGATACTCTGAGTCCCTGCTCATGAGCAGTATTGATAAGATGTCTTCTTAAGTTGGTCAGCTCAGTTCTTGCATCCTGAATATTCTGACAGATGCCTGTTTCCATTTCAATCATGGATTCATGCATCTCATGCTTTAAGTTTTCACTTAAAACAGCTTTACCACCTTCAATAATTTTCGAAACATGAGAGATAAGATCTCTGCTCTCAACATCAATAATTTGATATTCTTCTTCGATTCCTATAGTAAACTGATGCATTTTTTGTGTTTTTTTATATTCTCTTTCAATGGCTTATCTCACCGAATCTTTTACAAAATTCCCCCAGGAAATATTAGGTTTTCCAGGTATGTACTCTTTAGCTTTTTCAACCGCAAACTTTGCAGCATGCTCTACAATCCAGGCGAAGTTTTCTTCTCCCACAGAGTTTCTGTCGGCATCAGGTGCCGGATTACAAAAATCTATTGCATAAGGAATTCCGTCTCGTACTGCAAATTCTACTGTATTGAAATCATATCCTAATGCTTCATTCATGGTAATGGTATAATCATGAATTGTTTTTAATAGCTTTTTTAATTCTTCTCCTTCTGTTTGGTGAGTCGTTGCATATCTCAAATGAGGCTCATTTCTTGGCTCATAAGGCATAATATGGACATATTTTTTCCCAAGACAGTATACTCTGTAATAGTCATCAAAAATAATTTCTTCCTGAACCATCATGACAAGTTGTTCAGTTTCTCCTAATTTATTCCATAAATCTTCGGGACTATCCACCCTGTATACATTTCTCCAGCCACCTCCGTCATGAGGTTTCATATAAGCCGGAAATCCTACGTAATCGAAGATATATTCCCAATCATGAGGAAATTTTAAATTTCTAAATGATGTTTCCGATGTATTGGTTGGCCTTTCATGTGATGGTAATAAAACGGTTTTTGGAAGTGGAATTCCTAGTTTTATCATCAGGGCATTATTGAAAAATTTTTCATCAGCACTCCACCAGAACGGATTATTGATTACATAGGTTCCGTTCAAAGCTGCGTTTTTAAGATAAGCTCTGTAAAAGGGGACATCCTGAGAAATTCTGTCTATAATTACAGCATATCCATAATCAGCACCCTGTTCCAGCTTATCAATATGTACAGGTTCTGCTATAATTTCTCCACCTCCCAGCTCATTGACTTTATCAATGAATGCCCAGGGAAACGTGTCCTCCATACCGAATAGAATTCCCACTTTTTTTGCCATAATTTTTGTTTTTTAGTGTTTTTTTATATTAATATCTGATCATTTCTCATTTTATGAGAAAAAAGCACCAATGAACTTTGGGAAAACCATCCTCCAAAGGGGCCAGTCGTGATTGATCCATTTTCTCTCATCATACCAGTAATCGATTCCTTTCGACTGTAATATCGCAGCCATTTCCAGATTTTTATCTTTACAGATATCCTGATCTGAAGTACTTAATACGATATGCATATGCTTATATTTCCATGCTTCATCATATTTTACAAACTCTTTAGGACAGTTGAAGTATACCAGATCATCTGAATAGCCATCCATGAAATTTCTGATACTGAATGCCCCCGAAAGGCAAAACAGGTGAGATACAACATCCGGAAACCTAAAGGCAAAGTTAGCAGCATGATATCCTCCGAAACTCGCTCCTGCCACCGCTACACGATGGGTATTATGAAGTTTCTGAATGTAAGGAACATACTCCTGAATCAAAAACTGTACATATTTCTCATAATTTTTTATTCTTTGCTCTGGAGAAATAGCATTGTCATAGAATGTCCAGCTGTCTATGGTCTGGATATTATAAAGCTTTACTTTTCCCTGTTCTACAAACCAATTGATACTTCCGTTAAGATGAAAATCATGATTCTGAGTGTATTGCCCCTGAGACGTAGGGAACATAATGATCGGATATCCGTAATGTCCGGTTACTTCTACTTTAATACTTATTCCTAATATGTTTGAATAATAATCAGTATGTTCTATCTGTGGCATTTTTCTTAATTGGTTTTTATTGTTTCATTTGGGCTTATATAACTGGTGTCAATTAAATAATTCAATTGTCTTTTAGTTGATCATGTCTACCGCATTGCATTGATTTCCTGTAAGCCTGATATTGAATAAACTATTAATTGTTAAGTTAAATAAATATATATGATTTTTGAATATCATTACTTCATATGAAATTTATGAACTTGGTTTTCCATTACTTTTAGGCGGGAGGATGTTAAGCATCCCTGCATAGATTTTTTCGGCTGTGCTATCCAATCGTTCTTGTATGATTTCCGGTTTGCCAGATTTGTATACAATTCCTACGTGATAATCTATTGGCAAAAACTTGACCACTTCTTCACATTCGAAATCATTATAATCAGGCTGCTGGTCTTTTATGAGCGCAATGATTAGTCCTGAATAATATTCTGCAGGTTTTGAAATGGTATAACTTTTCGATCTTAATAATGAATCCTCAATTTTTGCCCACTCTCTCCAGATATTGATATTACTGGAAGCTTCAACCAAATCAGGAATATGGGCACCACCAACCCGTGATGATGTTTCCAGGAAATACCATTGTCCATCATCCTTACTTCGGATAAACTCAGTATGAGTAGCTCCGTTAAGGAGCCCGAAATGAGACAGAACTTTAGCATTAGCCTCTTTAAGAGATTTAAATTCATCAGAATTTTTTCCTAAAGTTTTTGTTCTGAAGACTCCTCCTTCGTGAGAGACCTCCATTGGGGGGGCAAGATATTTTGATGCTGAAGTAAAGACTATTTCTTTATTGAATGTTAAACTGTCAACATGATAAACATCGCCGGGCTTAAAGCTTTCCAATAAGAAGAGATGACGTTCTTCACCCAACGCATTCAATGCCTCCCAGAGTTGGTCTTTTGTCGTAATCTTTTTTATTCCTGAAGCCGAAGCTTCTGACCGGGGTTTTAGAACCCATGGTGCGGGGATCTTGTCAATAAACGCATTCACTTCATCATTATTAAAAACGGGAGTGAATTCCGGGACATTGATACCTGAGTCTTTGGCTTTCTGCCTCATGGCCAGTTTATCTCTGAAATACCGATGGGTAGTCTGTCCCATTCCCGGAATACGGAAAGTTTCCCTGATTAATGCTGCTTTTTCTACATCATAATCATCAAGAGCAACTACTGCATCCACTTTTCGGGTTTGCATCAAATGCGAGAACCCTTGAATTAGATGATCAAGATTCCATACAGACGGCTTTAATTCGGGCATATAAAATACCTCATCAATAGCATGCCATGGCCAATTCTTTTCCTTAATGTTTTCCGATGTAATCAAGATTATTTTATTACCGAGCTTCTTCATTTCATCCATGAAATCATAGCCCTTGTAATAGCACGAAATACATACTATAATTTTCTCCTCCATACAGTGTTTTTTAGTTTTTGATAGATTTTCAAAAATAAAAGCAAAACTTTGTTGATTAATTAATATCAAAAGAGCATCATTGCTGTGATTTTGGGAATCTTAAATCAATTATACAGAGAAATTTTGTAATAAACTAATTTTTATCGATAATTTTCGATTAAATCGGCTAGCAACTGTACTCCAAAGCCTGTTGCCGCTTTTTCTTTGGCATATCCGACACTTCCGAAAGCTACTCCGGCAATGTCTAAGTGAGCCCATTTTGGATGGTCTTCAATAAATTGTTCTAAAAACTTTGCCGCGACAATACAGTCGCCAATCGGTTTCATCGAGATATTTTTTAAATCAGCTACGTCTGACTGTATATCTTCTTTCCAGATATCCCATAAGGGAAGATTCCATAGCCTTTGATTGGTTTTATCTCCGGCTTTGATTAAGGTATTTTTAAGTTCTTCGTTATTTGAAAACAGAGCTCCGCAGGTATCTCCAAACATTCTCACAGAACTGCCTGTTAGCGTTGCCAGATCAATAAGAAGATCTGTTTTGTAGTTCTTTGAAAGATAAGAAAGTGCATCTGCCAGGATCATTCTTCCTTCTGCATCTGTGTTTAGAACCTCAATTGTTTTTCCGTTATATGCAGTAATCACATCACTTGGCAGAAAAGCTTTTTCAGAGATCGCATTATCGGTAATAGGAAGAACAGCGATAATATTTACCGGCAACTGCATCTCTGAAGCATAAATTAAAGTGCCCAATACAGCTGTTGCGCCTCCCATATCAGACTTCATATAATGCATGTTGTCAGGGTTTTTTAAAGAGATTCCTCCAGTATCAAACAGGATACATTTTCCTACTAAACCAATGGTTTTAGCATTTTTTACTGATGTTTTGTATTCCAGGATCGTAAAAGCGGCATCGTAAACACTTCCCTGGTTTACGGAAAGATAGGCTCCAAGACCTAATTCTTCACACTTTTTTCTGTTGAAAACGGTATATTTTAGCTGATTCTTCTTGGCTAAATTTTTAAGATATAAGCTTAAAATATCTGTTTTTTTTAGATTCGCAGGCTTATTCAGCCAGTCCTGGCAGGCAGTCTGTCCGTTGGCTAATGCAATGGCCCGTTGACTGATAATATCCAGTTTTTTCTGGCTTAGATTTTCAAACTGAATTTCAAATTTAGCATTCCAGAATGGATGATTTTTTTCAAAAGGATAATGATAAGTACCTGTTAACAGGCCTTTCACAAATTCTTCAAATTGTTTTTCAGTGATGAAATCTGCCAAGACTAAAGTAGGAACAGCTTGTAATGTTTTCTTTTGTGTTTGTGAAAACTTTACGGCTACCTGCTGTATTTCAAAATCCTGGAATTCTGATTTTCCAAGGCCTATGAAATAAGTAACGGTTTCTTCATCAGTATTGATGAAGACCTCGTATTTCTTACCGCTGAAAAAAGTAGAAATATTTTTATTGAAATTATTATTTGTTTTTGCCCATTCTTCTTCTGTAAATAACTGAAAGATCTGGGTATATGCTTTATTTTTTTTATTGATTAGTTTCATAAATTTTTATTGTTTAATGCTTTTTTGTTGTGGAGTAACTTCTACCGGATTTTCTGTATTGTCATAGAAGAGCCATTCAATAGCTCTTGGAAATTCCTGAGACCAATAAAATTCACTGTGGGTACCTTCAGGATTGATATTGGTTTTAAATTCGAAATCAAATAGATTTTTTTTCTCCCATTTTTTTAAATATTCTTCAAAGACACGAATTCTTTTGACCATTTTAGAACCTTCCTGACCTCCGCCATACAAATATATTTTTGTTTTGAAAGGAACCCTAAAGTTCATCATTGGAAAATTATTGTTTGGCTCTACCCAGAGAGAAGGAGAGAATATCAGAAGTTTAGAATATACTTCAGGGTAAAGAAAGCCACTGTAAATACTTATTAAAGCACCCAGAGAGCTACCTCCGATTCCAGTGTTGTCCCTGTCTTTTTTAGTCCTGTAATTTTCATCGACAAAGGGTTTTAAGGTATCTGCAATGAAACGGATATACTTTTTGCCTTCAGAACCATTGGCAATATTATCATTATCGAATATGTATTCTTTGATTCTTTCAGCACTTCCATGTTCTATAGCAATGATGATAATATCGCCACGACCATATTCTGCAAGGATGGAAAGCTTTTTGTCAATCTCCCAGTTTCCGTATTGGCTTCCTTCATTGAATAAGTTTTGAGCATCCTGAAGATACAATACAGGATAACTTTTATTGGAAATGTAATAATCATAGGGAAGTAGCGCCCATACCTTACGGTATCTGTCCAATTGTGGAATGTAAAATTCTTCAGAGATCATTTCGACAATGGGAAAGAATTCGTCTTTAAAGGGCCCCCAGTTCAATCTCCATTGTTCTACAACATTATCCGTTGAACCTAATGATTTTTTTACTTTCCGGTTTGGGGTTATACTGCCGTATGGATCAAGTTCAACATTTTCCCAACCTCCTTTTGTAAACTTATATTCGATATCTTCAGGGAGTACATCGTCACTAATTTCGATAAAATAATTGCCTGGATCTGTTTGTTTAAGCTGATAGTTGCCGTCTTTGGGATTCCAGTTATTAAAATTTCCTGTTATGTATACAGTTCTATCGTCACTAATTGCAGTGTAAAGCTTAAACTTCATTATGTGTTTTTAAATTCTGATAAATTTATAAAAAAACTTTAGATATGGTTCATCCCAAATTTTATATATTTGATAGGAAGGTGGATGAAAGAACATATATAACAATTATTTGAATTTTAATTCATTGTTTCTAACAGTATTTTTCGTAGTTTCAAGGAATATAAAAATTAAATGTGCCTGATGAATTCGGTTAAAACATACACGCTTTTTACGGATCATGATGTTTATCTTTTTAAAGAGGGTAGGCATTATAAGCTCTACGATAAGTTCGGAGCACATTCCGTGATTAAAGATGGAATTCAGGGCGTTTATTTCTCTGTCTGGGCTCCCAATGCTAAAAAGGTTTCGGTGATCGGAAATTTTAACAGCTGGAATCACAAAGACCATATTCTGTATCCGCGCTGGGATGGTTCGGGAATCTGGGAAGGATTTATTTCCGGATTGACATGGGGAACCCTCTACAAGTATGCTGTTGAAACGGTTCATGGAGATATTTTAGAGAAAAGCGATCCTTATGCACTAAGCTGGGAACAGAACTTACAGGCTGCATCACTGGTATCTACCACATGGTATGAATGGAGTGATCAGAGCTGGATAAAGACCCGATGGAAAAATAATAGTTTGAAAGCTCCGATTTCAGTATATGAAATTCATTTAGGATCTTGGATAAGGGATACAGAGCGACCGGACGAGTTTTTAAACTATAGAGACATAGCTAGGAAGCTTGTGCCTTATTTAAAAGAAATGGGATTTACCCATGTAGAGTTTATGCCGGTAATGGAGTACCCTTATGACCCAAGCTGGGGATATCAGATTACAGGTTTTTATGCTGCAACATCGCGTTTCGGTTCTCCTCAGGATCTGATGTATTTAATCAACGAGCTTCATAAAAATGAGATTGGTGTTATTTTAGATTGGGTTCCTTCACACTTTCCGGGAGATGCCAATGGTTTGCACAAGTTTGATGGTTCTTTTTTATACGAACATGAAGATCCTAGAAAGGGCTTTCACCCTGACTGGAAATCATATATTTTCAATTACGGAAGAAATGAGGTGAAATCATTTTTAATTTCAAATGCCATGTTCTGGTTGGAAAGATATCATGTAGACGGATTAAGGGTGGATGCCGTAACATCTATGCTCCATCTGGATTATTCACGAAATGAGGGAGAATGGGAACCGAATATATACGGCGGGAATGTAAACCTTGAAGCAAAAGCTTTTTTACAGGAGTTTAACACGGCTGTTTATAAAGAGTTTGGAGATCATATTATAACCATTGCAGAGGAAAGTTCAGATTTTCCTATGTTGACAAAGCCTGTACATGATGGAGGAGTCGGTTTCGGAATGAAATGGATGATGGGCTGGATGCATGATACTCTGGATTATTTTAAATTGGATCCTATTCATAGAAAAAATAATCATCATAAGCTGACTTTTGCTTCGATGTACATGTATAACGAAAATTATATGATGCCTTTATCACATGATGAGGTAGTACACGGGAAAGCAAGTCTGATTTATAAAATGCCGGGTGATGAGTGGCAAAAGTTCGCAAATCTTCGTACATTGTATGTATATATGTATACTCATCCCGGAGCAAAATTGCTTTTTATGGGGGATGAGTTTGGGCAAACCAAAGAATGGAATTTCAGGCAAAGCCTGGATTGGCATCTGTTGCAATACCCTGTGCATAAAGGTTTACAGACTCTTGTTAAAGATTTGAATCATGTATACAGATATGAATCTGCTTTTTATGAAAATCAATTTCATCCGAATGGATTTGAATGGGTGGAAGCTGATGATCAGGCTAATTCTGTATATATCTATTTAAGAAAAGGGAAAAGAAAGGATGATATTTTTATGGTAATACTGAACCTCACTCCACGGGTTTTGGACTATAAAATCGGAATAGCTTCAGGGGCACATTGGGAAGTTATTTTTAACTCTGATGATGAACGATATAACGGAAGCGGGGTAGATCCCAAAATTCTTAAAGAAGAATATGAAGAATGGATGAATCATCCCAAATCAATGACGTTAACATTACCTCCGCTTGCGGGACTGATTTTAAAGCAGAAGAAGGATAAAAGATATAAATTACAAAGAATTAAATCATATAAAAGATAAAAATGGTTGTTTATCACTTGAGTACGGAATGTTATCCCGTAGCAAAAGTAGGAGGCTTGGCCGATGTTGTCGGAGCATTACCTAAATATCAGAATAAAATAAAAGGAGTAGATGCTAAAGTTGTAATGCCTTGGTATAATAAACCTTTTGTTTATGATCATGAGTTTGAGGTAGTTTTTGATGGTTTTATTCATCAGGGATCTCATATGCTTCAGGTACAGGTAATGAAGGAGAAAACAGATACTTTGGGATTTGAATTGTATATGGTGAAGATTCCGGGACTTTTAGATAGAGACAATCCTTATGGCTATCAGGATGAAAGTTTTCAGTTTTTAGCTTTCCAGCATGGTATTTTACATTGGCTGAGTGCTATGAAAATCAGGCCTGATGTTTTACATTGCCATGATTATCATACAGGATTAGTTCCTTTTATGGTTGAACACTGTCCTGAATTTGAGTTTTTAAAAGGAGTAAAAACCATTGGGACTATTCATAACGGGGAGTACCAGGGAGTGATGGATTGGAGTATGGCGAATTATATGCCTGCTTTTGATCGTTATAAATGGGGGCTTCTAGACTGGAATAAGCTTATTAATCCTCTGGCTTCTATGATTAAATGTTCTCATGCATTTACTACCGTTTCGGAAGGATACCTCGAAGAGCTGTATATCAGCTTCAGAGGGCTGGAAAGCCTGGTTCGTGAAGAGTTTGGAAAAGCCTACGGAATTATCAACGGGATTGATACAGAGGTGTGGAATCCTGAAACAGACCCAATGCTGGATTTTAATTTTGGTATTGAGAATGCAATTGAACAAAAGAAAAAGAACAAAGAGAAGCTTTGTAAAGAATATGGCTTAAAGCCAGAGCTTCCATTATTTGCTTTTATCGGCAGATTTGCAACTGAAAAAGGGGCAGACTTGTTACCAGATGTTGTATGGAGGAGTATCAAGCAGAGCTATGGAGCTTTAAATATTATGATTCTCGGCTCCGGAAACACCTATATCGAGAATATATTAAAAGAGTATGAGCACACGTACAGTAATTTTGCTTTGGATGTGGGATACAAAGAATATCTTTCTCATAAAATATATGCTTCGGCAGACTTTTTACTGATGCCTTCAAGGGTTGAACCTTGCGGACTTAACCAAATGTATTCCATGAGATACGGGACTATTCCTATTGTGAGATATACGGGAGGTTTGAGAGATACTGTGGAAGATATTTCCACTGGAGGAGCTGGACTGAATTTTACATATGCCGGTGTAGATGATGTGATTCATGCCATGAATCGAGGGGTGAGTATTTATAATCAGAAAAAGCTCATGGGAGATCTTATTGATGCGAATATGAGGTTCGATTTTGCATGGGAGAAATCAGCAGAAAAATATATAGCATTATATAATAAATAAAAAATATATTAAAGTTCAGGGGGCGGACTGATATTAAGAAAGAATAGAACATAAATCTAATTAAATAACACGCAAGATACTTATGAAACGAAATGTTATATCCATTGTTTTGGGAGGAGGTAGAGGGACGAGGCTTTTTCCGTTAACCTATTCTAGGTCAAAACCCGCCGTTCCAATTGCCGGAAAATACAGACTGGTAGATATTCCTATTTCAAATTGTTTAAATTCCGGATTGAATAAGATTTTAGTTTTAACTCAGTTTAATTCTGCGTCTTTAAATTCTCATATTAAAAACTCATATCATTTTGATATTTTCAGCAAAGGCTTTGTTGATATCCTGGCTGCTGAACAAAATGTTGAAAATGAAAGCTGGTACCAGGGAACAGCAGATGCTGTCCGTCAGTCGATGAAGCATCTGGAGAAATATGATTATGATTATATTTTAATCCTTTCCGGAGATCAGCTTTACCAGATGGATTTTAGAGAAATGCTGGATTATCATATTGAAAAAGGAGGTGATGTTACCATTGCTACAATCCCAGTGAATGCGAAAGATGCAACAGGCTTTGGGATTTTAAAATCAGATGATGAGGGGAATATTACGTCTTTTATTGAAAAGCCCGGTTTTGATGTTTTGGGAGATTGGACATCTGAAGTTTCAGAAAAGAATAAACATGAAGGAAAAGAATTCCTTGCGTCAATGGGAATTTACATATTCACCAAAAGTATCCTCAAAAAAATGTTTGATGATGATGCCGGTGATGATTTTGGAAAAGATATCATTCCCAATTCGATAGGGAAGTATACAACACTGAGCTATCAGTATGAGGGTTATTGGACAGATATCGGAACGATTCAGTCTTTTTATGAGGCCAATCTGGATTTGTGTCAGGATTTTCCACAGTTTAATCTATTTTCTTCGTCACCGATCTATACTAGGGCGAGAATGCTTCCGCCATCTAAAATTAATGGCTCTTATGTAAGCAAAGCTGTTTTTGGTGATGGGTGTATCATTATGGCTGATAAAATTGAAAATTCAGTTATTGGAAACAGAACACGTATCGATAAAGGAAGTACGATTGTAAACTCTTATGTGATGGGATCAGATTTCTATCAAAATACGGCAGAAATTGTGCTGAATGATCAGCAGGGACGTCCGAATATGGGGATAGGGAAGTATTGCTATATTGAAAAAACAATTTTAGATAAAAATTGCTATATAGGAGATAATGTGAGGATTATCGGAGGTAGTCATTTAAAGGACGGTGATTTTGAAACCCATTCTGTACAGGACGGAATCGTAGTGGTTAAAAAAGGAGCTGTTCTGCCTCCTGGAACTCATATAGGATAAGAGAATGGAAGTTGGAAGCTAGAAGAGGGAGGTTGTTGAAATCAGAAAGACTGGAAGTTCATTTTGAATATTAAATGTTTTAAAGGTTACATTAAGAAGAATCTGTTTCAGTTTCGATTAAAAAAACATTTTCATAGTTAGGTAGAAATAAACCATTAAGATTATTAAGAAACTTCTCTTATTGTCGAGTGGCAAACACTATTTAAATCCACCAATTTACGATTTCACCATTTCACGATTTTGCGATTTTACAACTCAACTCAAAATAATAAAACCAGAGTGATCAAGATATTGGTCACTTTTTTTATTTGTATTACTTTTGTGCGATGCGTTTGTTTAAAATATTTAGTGTAATTGTTGTATTGCTGGTAGGTGCATATGCGCTTTCCATGTACTACTTTGTGGAAGAAAATAAAAACTTTCAGATTGAAAAAGAGATTGATTATCCGGTGGATAAAGTCTTCCATCAATTCAACAATTTACAGAATTTTACCCGCTGGAATAATTTCTTTACAAGTTCCCCGTCTATTGACATTGACTACTATACGCCGTACGAAGGAAATGGAAGTGCAATAAGCTATATCGATCCTAAAAACGATACAGATGGAGAGATGTTTATCCGATACGAGAATAATAACCAAACGCTACGATATCAGCTTTTTGAAGACAAAAATGAGAACCCCACTCTTGTAGATGTTAAATTCAAGGCGATATCTCCTGAAAAAACAAAAATTACCTGGTATGTTCATACCCCTAAATTGCCTGTTCTAAGGAGGGTTGAAAACTTCTGGACCGAAGATCGTTTTGCTGATAATATCGATAAAAGCATGGTCAATCTGAAAAATGTTCTGGGAAATAAAGTAGAAAAAGATAATCAGCTGGCAGCTATCAAATATGATAGTTTGATGGTTGAAAAAGACGAAGAAATAGTATTGTTGGGTATTAATGTCAGTGCTTCCAATAAAAAAGATGCTTTGTATAAAAATATTGTTATGAATTACAATAAGGTTTATAACTATGTAAGTATGGATTTAGGCAAAAGGGATGATGAATTTGGTTTTCCTGTTCTGATTACGGATGCTGATAATTACAAAGATAAAGAGGTGTCTTACTTTATGGGAATTCCTTTATCGAAAAAAATAGGAATTACAGATAATAACTTTAGCTTCAGATCGGTAAGCCCTACTCAAAACTATGTGATGTATTACAAAGGGTCTTATGCCGGAAGAGTGAGAGCGATACAGCAACTCATCCAAAAAGCGAAGAAAGATCAAATGCGTTTTGGTGATATTCGTCAGGTTTTCATTGAACGCCCGATGGAGGATCAGGACGTGAACATGAAGCTTTCATTATCAGTCTACAAGTAAATTCTTGGAAATTATTTTTTTTATGGTTTTTTTAATATTTTGAGGCGGTCTTAACTCGGTTTTTTTTATTAAATTTGAGGATTAATTCGACAAATAAATTTTAATAATAGATAAACTGTAATAATGGACAGATTTTCATTCCTAAACGCAGCTCATTCTCAGTTAATTGAGGATTTATACCAACAGTACTTAAAATTCCCGGATTCTTTAGAGCCATCATGGAAAGCCTTCTTTCAAGGCTTCGATTTTGCCTTGGAGAACTACGGTGATGAAGATAATATTCAATATATCCAAGCTCCAGCTAACACTGCCCCGGCAGTACAGCAAATATCTCAGGCGGTATCAAACGGAGAAGTACCTGAGCACATCAAGAAAGAATTTAAGGTGGTAAACCTTATCGAAGCTTACAGAACAAGAGGTCATTTGTTTACAAAGACTAATCCTGTAAGAGAAAGAAGACACTACACTCCAACTTTAGACATTGAAAATTTCGGTCTTAGTAAGGAGGATTTGAATACGAAATTCAACTGTGCTGTAGAAACAGGGATGAAAGAACCTGCAACACTACAGGATATTATCAAGCACCTGGAAAGCATCTATTGCGATTCTATCGGTGTGGAATACACGTATATCAACAACGTTGAAGAGAAAGATTTTATTAAAAAATGGTTACAGGTTAACGAAAACCATCCAAGTCTTTCAGCTAATGAGAAAACTGAAATTTTATTGAAGTTGAATCAGGCTGTAGCTTTTGAAAACTACCTTCATACAAAATTTGTTGGTCAAAAAAGATTCTCTCTGGAAGGAGGGGAAACTTTGATTCCTGCATTGGATCAGTTGATTTCAAGATCTTCTCAGCTCGGAGTAGATGAGGTGGTTTTAGGAATGGCTCACAGAGGAAGATTGAACGTGTTGTCTAATATTTTTGGAAAGTCTTACAAGCAGATTTTCTCAGAATTTGAAGGAAAAGAATTTGAAGAAGATGTATTCTCAGGTGACGTTAAATATCACCTTGGATCTTCTAAAAAAATAAAGACAGCTTCTGGAGAAGAAGTTGCCATTAACCTGACTCCGAACCCATCACATCTGGAAACAGTAGCTGCTTTAGTAGAAGGTATTTGCCGTGCTAAAGTTGATGACAGATATAAAGGAGATTACTCAAAAGTTTTACCAATTGTTATTCATGGAGACGGCGCAATTGCCGGACAGGGAATTGTATATGAGGTAGCACAGATGATGACTCTTGAAGGATACAAAACAGGAGGTACGGTACATATCGTTGTGAATAACCAGGTTTCATTTACAACCAATTATGCTGATGCGAGATCTTCAACATACTGTACAGATATTGCAAAAGTTACTGAATCTCCGGTAATGCATGTTAATGCAGATGATGCAGAAGCAGTAGTACACGCAATTCACTTTGCAGCTGATTTCAGAGCTAAATTTGGAAAAGATGTTTACATTGATTTATTAGGGTATAGAAAATATGGTCATAACGAAGGTGATGAGCCTAGATTCACACAACCTAATTTGTATAAATTAATTTCTAAGCATCCTAACCCAAGAGAAATCTATAAAGAAAAATTAATTCAGGATAGCATTGTTTCCAATGAAGTTCTTAAGAAGATGGAGACTGATTTCAAAGCGCTTCTGGATAAAGACTTTGATGCTTCCAAGGAAATAGAAAAGAATGCAATGGATGTGTTTATGTCTGATGACTGGACCGATTATCCTATTGCGAAAAGAGGTGCTATGCAGTCATCGGTTGATACCAAGTATGACTTGGCTAAACTGAAGGAACTGGCGCTTAAAATGTCTACACTTCCGTCTGATAAAAAGTTTATTAATAAGATTACAAGACTTTTTGAAAACCGTATCAAAGCAATTGAAGGTAATTCTTTAGATTGGGCATTAGGAGAATGGTTAGCTTATGCTACATTGCTTACTGAAGGACATAATATAAGAATTTCTGGAGAAGATGTAGAAAGAGGAACGTTCTCTCACAGACATGCTGTTGTCAAAACTGAAGATACAGAAGAAGAATATATTCCGTTAAGACATATTTCAGAAAGCAGATTTGATATTTATAATTCTCACCTTTCGGAATATGGTGTTTTAGGATTTGATTATGGTTACGCTATGGTTTCTCCTAATACATTAACAGTTTGGGAAGCACAGTTTGGAGACTTTGTTAACGGTGCTCAGATTATCGTTGACCAATATCTGGCTGCTGCTGAAGAAAAATGGAAAGTTCAGAATGGTTTGGTGATGTTATTGCCTCACGGTTCAGAAGGACAAGGAGCAGAACACTCTTCAGCGAGGTTAGAGAGGTTCTTAACACTTTGTGCAAATGAAAACATGGTAGTAGCGAATATTACTTCTCCTGCCAACTATTTCCATTTATTGAGAAGACAGCTGAAATGGCCTTATAGAAAGCCGCTAATCGTAATGAGTCCAAAATCATTATTAAGACACCCTAAAGTAGTTTCTCCATTGGAGGATTTTGCTAATGGTACTTTCCAGCCTATTTTGGATGATCCTACTGCTGATGCTAAAAAAGTTGAAAAATTAGTTCTTTGTTCAGGTAAATTGTATTTCGAGTTATTAGCTAAAAAAGAAGAGCTTAATGCTGATAATATTGCTTTAGTAAGATTCGAACAATTATATCCTCTACAAGCTGATGCTGTTGAAGCGATCTTCAGTAAATACGAGAACAAAAAAGAGGTAATCTGGGCTCAGGAAGAACCTGAAAATATGGGGGCATGGTCTTACATCTTAAGAAACTTCAGAGATACAGGAATTCAGGTAATTGCTCCTGTACCTAGTGGTGCTCCGGCTCCGGGAAGTCACAAGATGTTTGAAAAGAACCAAAATGCAGTAATCAACAGAGTGTTCAATACCAATGATGCACCGGCAAAAAGACCTGTAACAGCTTAATAATAAATAATAATCAATTTAAAAAATAAAAAATACGATATGTCAGTTTTAGAAATGAAAGTTCCTTCACCGGGCGAATCAATAACAGAAGTTGAAATCGCGACTTGGCTTGTAAAAGATGGGGATTATGTAGAAAAAGATCAACCAATCGCTGAGGTAGACTCAGATAAAGCAACTCTTGAACTTCCTGCTGAACAAAGTGGTATTATTACTCTAAAAGCAGAAGAAGGAGATGTTGTACAAGTAGGTCAGGTAGTTTGTTTAATTGATGTAGATGCTCCAAGACCGGAAGGTTCTGCGGCGGCTCCTGCACCAGCTGCAGAAGCTCCTAAACAAGAAGAGGCTCCTAAAGCTGCTCCAGCTCAGCAAGAAGCTCCAAAACCAGCTGCACAACCTGTAGCAGCAGCGGCTACTCAAACATATGCAACAGGAGCACCATCTCCTGCGGCTAAAAAGATTCTTGATGAGAAAGGTGTTGATGCCGGACAAGTTTCAGGATCTGGAAGAGACGGAAGAATCACTAAAACTGATGCAGAATTAGCTGCTGTTCCTTCTATGGGAAGTATATCTTCTACAACAGGATCAAGATCTACAACGACTACTAAACTTTCAGTTTTAAGAAGAAAAATTGCTTCAAGATTAGTTTCTGTAAAGAATGAAACAGCAATGTTAACGACTTTCAACGAAGTTGACATGTCTGAAATCTTCAGAATCAGAAAACAATACAAAGACGAATTTGCTCAAAAGTATGGAGTTGGACTTGGTTTCATGTCTTTCTTTACTAAAGCGGTAACAAGAGCTTTACAAATGTATCCTGATGTGAATGCATCAATCGATGGAGATTTCAAAATAAACTATGATTTCTGCGATATTTCGATAGCGGTTTCAGGTCCAAAAGGATTGATGGTTCCGGTATTGAGAAATGCAGAAGATATGACTTTCAGAAGCATTGAAGCTAATATTAAAGACTTAGCGACTAAAGTAAGAGATGGTAAAATCACTGTTGACGAAATGACTGGAGGTACTTTCACAATTACAAACGGTGGTACTTTCGGATCTATGATGTCTACTCCTATTATCAATCCTCCTCAGTCTGCAATCTTAGGAATGCATAACATCATTCAGAGACCTGTTGCTGTTGACGGACAAGTAGTAATCAGACCGATGATGTATGTTGCATTGTCTTACGACCACAGAATTATTGATGGAAAAGAATCTGTAGGATTCCTTGTAGCAGTAAAAGAAGGTATCGACAATCCTGTTGAAATTTTAATGGGAGGTGACGAAAGAAAAGCCTTAGGATTATAAATTTTAATAAAATTATAATATAACTTACAATCTCGTCTTAAAAAAGGCGAGATTTTTGTATTTATTTAAACAAATAATAAGCGATGTTCTCAAAAATAACTTCTAATATCAAAGTTTCAGTAGTTCCTGAATATGATAGTAAAAATAGTTACCCTTCTGAAAACCGTTATGTTTTTAAGTATAATATTACCATAGAAAATGACGGTGGTTTTCCTATAAAAATCCTGAAAAGAAAATGGCTGATCTTCGATGTAGGATTCGGTTATACGGAAATTATAGGTGACGGCGTAATAGGATTGACACCAGAAATCTCTACAGGAGAGAATTTCGGTTACTTTTCTAACGTAATGTTACGTTCAGGAGTAGGAAATATGAGTGGCAAGTATCTGGTGAAAAATATGGATACCCAGGAAAGTTTTGAGATAGACATTCCGAAGTTCAACCTGCTTTCAGAAGTTTTAAGCAATTAATTAGAGCAGTTTGATTTTCGGTTGCATATATTCATGAATTTCTTCATTGCTGCTGAGGAATAACTTTTCAAAGGCTAATAAAGAAATTTTTGCACAGGCTTCAGCATCGTCTCCAGCCCTGTGATGGTTAAGACTGATCTGATGATATTCTGCCAAATGCTTTAAACCATATTTAGGAAGATAATTCCATGATTTCTTAGCCAGCTGTATACTGCAAAGGTAATTCAGTTTTGGCGTAAACATTCCATAATGATTAAGGCAGCCTCGTAAAACACCGGCATCAAAACTTGCATTATGAGCGATCATTAACGTTCCATACATCATCTCTTCCACCTCATACCAGATTTCATCGAAAGTAGGGGCATCTTTTACATCTTCGGGTACAATTCCATGTACTGCTACATTAAACCTACTGAAATAGGGAAAACTAGGAGGCTTTATCAGCCATGTTTTTGTTTCAACAATTTTAGAATCCTGAACAATACAGACCCCCAGCTCACAAGCTGAACTTCTGTCATTGGTTGCTGTTTCGAAATCTATTGCACAAAAATCCATTTAAAAGATACTTAAGAATTAAGAAGGTATAAGTTATGAATTATTTTAATAATAGCGTAGGGATGAGGCTATATTACTAAGGGTATTCTATTAAAGAAAATGTTTAAAAATAAGCCATTTACTTTGGTAAAAGTGATCTATTTGTTTCTTTTGGCGAAGCTTCCAGGTTCCGGGAAGTTGAGCGTAAAATCCGAAATGAGCTCTAACCACTGCCCATAAATGTGGAAACCCATATTTAAAGCCAAAATAAATTCCGGCAACTCCATCTAAACACAATCTGAAGAAGATAAGTTCTATAAGCTTTGGAAAAGGAAGATTTTTAAGCATCATAGACAGGTTATTCCGTATGTTTAAATAGGTTTTCTGAGCACTCTGTTTATTTAAAGTGCCTCCGCCAACATGATAAACAGTAGATTTTCCTGTATAATAAATTTTCTTTCCGGTATTAATAAGTCTCCAGCATAGATCTATTTCTTCCTGGTGGGCAAAGAACCTTTCGTCAAACCCATTCTGTTCCCAAAAATCTTTAGATCGAATAAAAAAACAGCATCCGGAAGCCCAGAAAATTTCTGTCTCATCATTGTATTGACCATGATCTTCTTCCACATCATCAAAGACCCTTCCTCTGCAATAAGGGTATCCTAGATTGTCTATTAATCCGCCGCCGGCGCCGGCAAATTCAAAATGGTTCTTATTGTTATAAGATAAAACCTTAGGTTGGATAGCCGATACCTCAGGTTTCTTTTCAAATAGCTCAATAACAGGATTAATCCAGTTTTCAGTAACTTCAACATCTGAGTTGAGAAGGCAGAAGTACTCAGTCTTTATTTGTTTTAAACCTACATTATAACCTCCTGCGAAGCCATAATTTTTATCATTTTTAATAATTTTTACTGTGGGAAAGTTGGTATTAAGGTATTCTAAAGAATCATCAGTAGAAAGATTGTCGATCACGTAAACATCTGCATCTTGAGAAAAATGAATGACACTCGGGAGGAATTTTTCAAGCCAGTTTTTACCGTTCCAGTTTAAAATAACAACTGCTAATTTTTTTGACATCTGATCTATATTTTTTCTGAATCAAAAGTTTTGATTGAATCCTGATATTTCCATCTTCTGTGTGACCACAGATAATTATCAGGACGTTTATGCAATGTGTTTTCTAATAATTTATGAAATTTCTTTACTACCTCATGCTCAACAAATTTTTCTCCATCAGGATAGATTCTGTGATAATTGACCTGATAAAAACCACGCTTCACCTTTTTCATTTCACAATAAATAAACGCAAGATCCATTCTGGTCGCTAATTTATCATATCCAATAAAAACAGGGGTTTTTTGATTAAGAAAATTAAGACCGTAGTTGACATGAGAAACATGGGGGCTCTGATCTGCGACAAACATATAAATTGACTCACCGTCATTTTTGGTCCTGAAAATATTAAGAATAACCTCATTGGCTTCCAGAGCCTGGTTTCCGAATTTATTACGGACCTTTTTCATTTGGTTTTCCCAAAAATCACTGTTTACTTTTCTGTATACGGGGTGACAGTTCTTTTGAGGGACAATTCTAGCCAAAGCATTAATCCATTCCCAGTTGAATACATGTCCTGCAAGTAGGATAATGTTCTTCCCTTCAGCCTTTGCTTCATGGAACAGCTCCTGGTTGATATGCTGCATCCGAACCCTGGCCTCAGTTTCAGAAATACTGAATGACTTTACGGTTTCCACTAAATAATCGGAAAAATTCAGGTAGAATTTTTTTCTTATTTCTTGTATCTCTTCTTCAGATTTATCCGGAAAAGAGTTTTTGATATTCTGAGTGATTACTTTTTTTCTATAACCTACGAGGTTATAGTTTAGAAAAAAAATAATATCCGAAAAAATATATAATATTTTTAACGGGAGCTTAGATATCAGGTATAGTATTTTTATCAGAAAATTCATAAAACAGGCAAATTTAGTGATAATAAAAATATGGTTCTATTTTTGCTGCTAATAAGTATTATTTTTTTACTTTTATGCTATGAAAAAATTGTCAATAACAGCTTTCCTGATGCTAAGTACTCTTATTTTTTCTCAGGAAACAAAAATAACTCCTGATGTTAAGGATTCAAGAGATAAAGCGTTGTTGGTAAAGGCTGACCATGCAGAATTGGAGGCTAAGAAGAAAGCCGCTGAAGAAAAAGCCAAATTACCTAAACCTTATAATCCTAAAGCTGATGCCCAGAAAGATATCGAGAAACTGATTGCACAAGCTAAGAAGGAAAATAAAAATATCATGATTCAGGCTGGTGGAAACTGGTGTATCTGGTGTCTTAGGTTTATTCAGTTTGTACAGACTACCCCTGAACTGAAGCAGATTGTTGATAAAAACTATCTGTATTATCATCTTAATTATTCTCCTGATAATAAGAATGATAAAGTTTTTGCAAAATATATTAATATAAAGGAGCAACAGTTTTACCCATTCTTTATAATATTGGATAGTAATGGAAAGAAAATCCATATTCAACAAAGTGAAGTATTAGAAGATGGGAAAGGGTATAGTAAAGAAAAAGTAAAAGAATTTTTAGAAAAAGGAAAAGTTCTTTAAAATAAAAAAGCTCTTTTTAATGAGTTAAAAAGAGCTTTTTTATTTTTTAATCGCATGTTGAAACATGCATAGAGCCTCCTCTTCCGTTAGCGTCATAACAAGCGGCGCCTCCTTCATATTGGACACATGAAGTACAAGAGCTTACATAAACTATGGAGCCATCAGAACATGATGCTGCACAAGACTTTCCTCCGATGATTATTCGTAAATTTTCTCGGGATAATTTTTTTAAATTTTTCATAATTATGGTGTTTAACGTTCACCAATAAATATATACAAAATTGTCTAAAATTATCTGATTTGTAATTGTTTACATTAATTTTCTTATCCAGCTTAATTTTTTATCAGAATAAGGTGGGTATTTAATATTAGGTTCACCCCAGGTTATTTTTTCAAGAATGGATTTGGAATGTGAAAAGGTTTCAAACCCATAAACTCCATGGTAATTTCCTATACCCGAGTTTCCAACACCACCAAAAGGCAGGTGATCGTTGCTTAAGTGCATGACAACATCATTGATACATCCACCACCAAATGAAATCTTCTGGATGAACATTTGTTTTTCTTCAGAATTATTACTGAATAAATAGGCAGAAAGAGGTTTTTCTAAGTTGGTAATGGTTGTCAATACCTGATTAAAATGGGTAAAAGAAAGAACGGGTAAAATGGGACCGAAAATTTCTTCTTGCATCACATCATCCTGCCAGCCAATACCAGTCAAAAGGGTAGGTTCAATAAATAGTTTCTCTTCATTATAATGTCCTCCGAAATAAACTTTTTCCTGATCAATCAGCTTGATAAGACGGTGAAAATTTTTTAAATTAATAATTCTTGTATACTGTTCGGAATCCGGTTCATAGCTGAACTCTTTAATATATTTTCTAAGCATTTCCAGAAATTGTTCCTGAACAGATTCTTCTACCATCAGATAATCCGGAGCTACACATGTTTGTCCGGCATTCAGGAATTTTCCCCATACGATTCTTTTGGCAGCTACTTCTAGATCAGCATCTTTAGTTACAATAACAGGTGATTTTCCACCCAATTCAAGGGTTACCGGAGTTAAGTGTTCTGCTGCTGCTTTATAAACGATTTTACCCACTTTTGTGCTACCGGTAAAAAATATTTTATCGAATTGTAATTTTAAAAGTTCAGTTGTTTCATCAATTCCACCTTCATAGACGTATGCATACTCAGAAGGGAAATTATTGTTAATGAGATCAGCCATGATCTTCATTGTATTGGCGGCGATTTCGCTAGGTTTTAAAATACAGCAGTTTCCGGCAGCTAAAGCTGCTATCATGGGAGAGAGTGAAAGTTGATATGGATAATTCCAGGCGCCGATTACGAGAACGCAGCCCAAAGGCTCCGGATAGATTCTGCTTTTTCCTAACTGGTTGGCAAGATTGGTTGAAACTCTTTTAGGCTTTGAAAGAGCTTTCATATTTTTTAAATAATAATCAATATCCTTTAAGACAAAAGAGAGCTCTGTTGTAAACGTATCAAATCTGGACTTTCCGAAATCCTTATTAATTGCCTCGTATAAAAGGTTTTCATTTTGAATAAGAAGACCCTTTAACTTCTCTAGATAGATTTTTCTAAATTTTAAACTTTTAGTTTTTTGTGTTTTGAAAAACTCTTTCTGACTGGCGGCTATTTCCTGAATTTCCATAATTCAAATTTGAAAAGGTACTGCAAATTTTCTGCCTAAAATTTTACATAATGTTTCTAATGGCAATTTTAGCTGGATGGTATAAAAGTAATAGGAGAGCTGTAATCAGTGCTAGCCAGAATAATCCGGTAAATATTTCCATATTGGAAAGCAGCATAGACTGAGCAGTAATTTTGGCTTTAAAGGCACCTGCTGTCATTGATAAAGATTCGTTGACAGGTAATTTTGCAATTTGAGCTCCGAAAATTTGATTCCATTGAGAGTAAAAGACAGGATTAGTATCGGTTAAATTATAGCTCAATGTATCAGAATGTTTCAGGGTAAGAAACAACATCAGATTCTGCATCAAAGCATAGCCGATAGCAGTGGTCCAGAAACGGGTAGTGGTACCCATTGCAGTTCCATTCGCCACATAATCTTCAGGAAGTCCTGCAATTAAAAAGAAAACCAATGGTGTGAATAGAAGCCCTTGCGCAATACCCTGTAAAAATAAAGGCGGGCAAATGGTAGAAAGGGTAGTATCAGGATAAAAAGTGTAGGTAAACCAGGCACAGTCTATCGCCAATAACAAGAATCCAGTGAAGAAGACGATTCTGGATGATACTCCTTTCATTAAACAAATACCAGATAAAAACACTCCTATAAGAGTTCCGGCGACATTCCAATACTGGATATCAACGATATAGTCCCACGGCCATTTCCACACGGTAGCCATAATGCTATACACATTATTCAATCCTGAGCGGATCAGATAAAAGATGAAAAATAAAATCATTCCGACAATGACATTTTTGGAGTTGAACACCTCGAAATGAAAAATAGGTCTTTTTGAATTTCTCTGTTTTAGAATAAAAAGTCCTCCGGAAATCATGAATATAAACAAGCATGTAATAATAGTATCCGATTCAAACCACATCAGTCTTTTACCATAAATAATAGCATAAGCTCCTGATTGCAGACAAGCCCATAACAAGAACCAGCTTGGAATGTCCAGTTGATATAACGGTTTTTTCGGGAAAAATCTGTTTTTATTAAAAATCGCAATTCCTATGATTAATACGAAGATGTGGAAATAAAGAATCATTAAGATCATATGTTGAAAGTCATAATCCTGAATGCTTGATTTTAATAAGGAAGTGGTAATAGTTCCCCCCGTAAGCATAATCGTATACATGAAAAGATAAGCAATCACCTTAGCATGTCTGGTATTGAGCTCTGCAATGATGAGTGGTAAAAATATAGCACCCTCCAGTAGTCCGAAAATTCCTTCGAGAAAACGAATCACAAGAATCACATGATAGTCATTAGTAATGGATAATACGTACAAAATAATTACAGAGACCGAGGACATCAGCAGGATATAATATTTAACGCTGAAGTAGGCCATAAATCGCTGTAAAACTAAAAGGGTAACCACAAATGTACCGTACATCAAAATCAATAAGTATTGGACGTCATCTGAGTCTACATCCATAAAAGATGAAGTGAAGGCACTATTAGAATGCAGAATCGATAATAACATCAGGTGGGGAAACAATGCCAGAATAAGAAGTGGCAGTTTCAGCCATTGTGGTACCCATTTATAATAAACTGAATTATGTTGCATGTTTTGAGAGGTTAGGTGGTAGGTAGCAGTAGTTAGGTAGGAGGGATTAGGGAGATTAGTAATTGGTTCCAAGGATCTAGTTTCGAGATGCGAGGCACGGGATCTGAGGTAGTAGATTCATAGTACTTATTAAAAGTTGGAAGTTGAATTTACGGCAAAAATGATATATTGATTTATGACCTCGAAACTCGAACCTCGCATCCGAATCTAATAACTCATACTTCATAACTTATAACTCCTAGAGTTTCTTTGCACTTACGAGAACGTTCATTCCGGAAAGCAGCTTTTCATTATCCTGGTTGTTATCTAAAATAATTTTTACAGGAAATCTTTGCTCTATTTTGACAAAATTTCCGGTTGCATTATCAGGTTTTACCAGCGAGAACTGTGAACCGGAGGCTGGGGATATGGATAGGATCTTTCCTTTAAATTTCATATCAGGGAATGCATCTGCTTCGATGGTCACTTCCTGCTTCTGGTCTATCTGTCCCAATTGTGTTTCTTTATAATTAGCAATAATCCATTTTTCTTTGCTCACCATCTGAACCAGTGCTTGTCCTTCTTTAATCAGCTGACCTTCCTGGATTGTTTTTTTGCCTACCCATCCGTCATAAGGAGCCGTAACTACGGTATAGGAAAGGAATAATTTAGCATTATTAAGGCTGGCAGAGCTTTGTTGAATCTGGCTTTTTGCAGGCGCAACCTTGGTTTCCTGCTCAGTAGCCCCTGCCCGAATTGCATTTTTTTGCTGTTCCAATGCTAGAAGGTTGGCTTTAGCCTGATCATATGAAGCCTTAACATTTTCGAACTGTTGTTCTGTCGCGGCATCTTCAGCCACCAGATTCCTATATCTTTTGTAGTCCTGTTCTGTTCTCCATATATCGATTTTAGCAGAAGCTATTTTAGCATCGATGATTTTAGTATCGCTTTCTTTAGTATTAACGCCGCTTTTGATTGTGGCTATATTTTCAGAATTAGCATGAAGACTGGCTTCAGCCATTTTTACCTGATTCACGAATTCACGATTGTCAATAACAATTAGGGTATCCCCTTTGTGAACAAATTGGTTCTCGTCGAACTTTATGGTTTTGATAAACCCGGGTACTTTACTTGAGACAGGCGTTATATACTGCTCGATCTGGGCATCATTGGTTGTTACATTCTTTCTTGAAAAAAGATAAAAACTTACCATCCCTGTGATTCCACTAATGATGAGAATCCAGGCTAATAAAGTAATCGTCTTATTGATTCTTTCTTCTTTTTTAGTCAGTTGCTTCTTTGTCATAGCTTTTATAGATTTCCAATAGTGTATTGAAGTTGGTAGTATTTAAGTTGTCGGTTGATTTTTACGGAAATAAGATTGGACTGTGCTTCCAGATACGTATTATCGGCATCGATAAGCTCTGTGATCAAACTCAGCTTATTGATGTATTTAGTTTTTACAATCCGGTAGTTTTCCTTTGCCTGATTGATTGCTTCTTCTGCAATTTTTACTTTTTGATCTGTTTCTTCAAACTTTTTGTAAGCCTCATATACATGATGCTTCAGATCTTCCTCTTTTTCTTCGATCTGGAGTTTTGCCAAATCGATATTTTCTCTAGCTTCTTGCATTTTGTATTTATTCTTATACAAATTTTCAATAGGATAGGTAAGGTTTACTCCGATCATTCCCAAACGGTAGGCATAGGGCTCGGGAGGGAAAAACATCATATTGGGATACTTAAGAAAATATTCCCCGCCAGCTGTTATTTTTGGTAAATAGTTAGCTTTTACTATTTTCTGATCAATCTCTTTTAAAGACAGGTTTTTCTTGGTAATTTCAACAGATTCATTCTTTTGTAAGGCAGTATCCGTTAGCTCATTGATGTATGGGATTTCGGCATTCTCTGAAACCAGATCTTCTGTATCCGTATGCATTTCCTGTTGATCCGGCAGAGATAAAATGGTTTTAAGCTTATGTTCAGCAATCTGGATATCATTGTCCAACTCTGTCCAGCTCATCTTATGATTGGAAAGCTGAAGAGATGTTCTTAATACTTCATTAAAGGTAACTACACCATTATTTTTTAGTGCTTTTACCTGTTTAATGTTTACAGAATCCTCCTTCATTTTTTCATTGATAAGGTCCTGCTGCTCTCTTAAGTGATGAATTTGAAGAAAAGCGGTAATAATCTCCATTTTAAGCTGTCTTTCATCCAGCTGTGTTCTTAATGTTGAAATTTCACTGTCAATAGACCCTTTTTTTTCTGCATTTTTTATTTTACCACCCATATAGACAGGAATAGAGGCTGATAGTGTAAAATCATACATTCCGTTGATGATATCATACTTTGTGGCCTTTCCAAATACTCCATTTTCATGTTGAAAGAGATTGGATACTTGATTGTAGCTGGTGTGGAATTCAATGTCCGGGAGCCTTTCCATTTTAAGATCTTTTTCTTTGGTTTCAGACATTGTTTGTTTGAGATGGCTGATCAGAATATTTTTGTTATTCCTCAGACCTAGTTCTACAGCCTGCTGTAGATTGAGATGTTGATAATCGATCATTTGCGATTGTAGAAGATTGCTTATCAATAATAAGCACAACGCAATGCATTGATATCTGCATGCGTCAAATATCATTTTCATAAATTTTTTAAAGGTTTTTTGCTAAATTGATTTTGATAATGCAAAGGTACGCTGAGTAGCTAAAGAGCTGATTTGTGAAAACAGAAAAATATTTGCTCATTTACGCCAAATAGAAAAATTCTGATTACCTTTATCCCATGAATGATAGCCATTTTAAAGCAGTAGAAGAAGAAGATGCAGAGTTTTATGTATATCACGTATTAACCGGGAATATAAAAACAGACATTCATAACCATAGTTCTGCCCAGTTGGTCTATGCAGAGGGGGGTATTGTACATATTTTTACAGAACTTAAACACTGGTATCTTCCCGCAAGATGTTTTATGTGGATTCCGGCTGGGCTCCCGCATTACATTTTTACTTCCAGCCCAAAAGTAGATTTATATAATTTTTATTTTAAAAAAGAGGAAGAAGAAAATGGCTTTTTTGATGAAATCAATATTTATTCTGTAAGTCATCTGCTTAGGGAGATGATTTTATACACAAAAGACTGGGATGGGAAAATCACAAAAAATGATGGAGCAAGATATTATTTTCTCAAAGCTTTAAAAGGGATTTTACCGGAAAAAAGAGATAAGAAGCTGGCATTTCCTGTTCAGCATCCTTTTCCAAAAGATGAAACTTTACTGAAGATTGCAAAATATATCCATGCTAATCTTGAAAAGAGCCTTACGATTGAATCTACGGCCAAAGAGTTCGGAATGAGTACCAGAACCTTATCAAGGAAGTTTAAAGAGATTTTAGGGATGAATTACGTCCGTTTCCTGCGTGCTTTAAGAATTACAAGGTCCCTGGAGCTCATGTTGGAAGGAAAGTATAATATGTACGAGATTGCGATGATGGTAGGGTACAACAGCCTGTCTTCTTTCAGTAATATCTTTAAAAAGGTAATCGGAGTACCACCGACGGAATATCAGCAGAAATTGAAAGGAGAATAGGTAATAGGTAATAGGTAATAGGTAATAGGTAATAGGTAATAGGTTGAAATGTACATCATTGAAGAGATTTTCAATTAATTAATTTCTCTTAGCTCCAATGAATAATAATTTGTTAATACATTAATATCTTCCCACTAACTACAAAAAAACCACCTCAATAATGAAGTGGTTTATATATTTTGAAAAGTCTAGCTTATTCTTAAGCTTCTTCTTCAGATTTAGCTTCTTCTTTTTTAGCAGCAGCAGGAGCAGCTACAACAGGAGCATCAGATACAACATCGAATTCAAAGTTGTATTCTACATTTCTGTGTAATCTGATAATAGCAGTTACTTTACCAGTTCTCTTAATTGTGTTCCCTGGAATTTTGATATATTTCTTCTCTACTTCAACACCAGCTTTAGCAAGAGCTGCAGAAAGGTCAGCGTTGTTGATAGATCCGAACAATTTATCACCAGATCCAACTTTAGCAGGAATAGTAATATTTGTTTTCTTTAATTGCTCAACTACAGCGTTAGCAGCAGCAATTAATTTAGCTTCTTCTTCTTTTCTAGCTTCTAAAGTAGCTTCTAGAGTAGCTTTATTTTTTGGTGTAGCTAAAAGAGCAATTCCCTGAGGAAGTAAGAAGTTTCTAGCATAACCTGGTTTTACATTTACTGTATCAAACTCAAGACCTAAGTTTTCTACGTCTTTTTTTAAGATAATTTCCATTGTTGTTGTCCGTTTTAGAGTTCCGAGTTCCGGGTTTTGTGTTCCGGGTTTCTCTTTCCTTCGTTAGAATTTATTAATTAATTCAGCAACAAAAGAAGAAGGCAAGCCTCCTTCTCTTATTTATTTTTTTTGTAATCTTACTTTAATAAGTCAGCTACGTAAGGCATTAAAGCAAGGTGTCTTGCTCTTTTGATAGCAGCAGAAACTTTTCTTTGATATTTTAAAGAAGTTCCAGTGTATCTTCTTGGTAAAATTTTACCCTGCTCGTTTACGAACTGTAATAAGAAATCAGCATCTTTATAATCTACATGCTTAATTCCGAATTTTTTGAATCTACAATATTTCTTTTCAGATTTTGTATTGATATCAAGTGGAGTAAGGAATTTTACTTCTGATTCTCCTCCAGCTGAGGCTTGTTTAGCCATTTCATCTATTGCCATGTCTTGTCTTTTTAAATTGGGTTAATAATTAAGCTTTAGCTACTTTTACTTTTGTTCTTCTTGTTACAGCGTAATCAATAGCGTGCTTGTCAAGTTTAGTAGTAAGGTAACGGATAACTCTTTCGTCACGTTTGAAAGCTAATTCTAAATCAGCAACGACAGTACCTTCTCCTTTAAACTCGATTAAAGTATAGAATCCGTTCTTTTTTAATTGGATCGGATAAGCTAATTTTTTTAATCCCCAGTTTTCTTTAGCAACGATTTCACAGTTCTTTTCTTTTAAAAGATCTTCAAATTTTTTCACTGCTTCCTCCACCTGAGCATCAGATAGAACGGGAGTTAAAATGAAAACAGTTTCGTAATTGTTCATAATGTTAAATGAATTTGTTAATTATTTCGAGGTGCAAAATTAAATATAATATTTCTAATATACAATACTTCATGTATCTTTTTAATAATCCTCTACAGGAGGCAATTACTCGGAACGGCTGCGTTTTGCACAATACTGTGAATTTTTGTATTTTCGTGTTCCTTAAAAAACAATCAAAATATGAAAATTAATTATTACGTTTTACCATTGCTGCTAGCTGGAACGTTTTTTTATTCTCAGGATAAAATTTCTAAGAAAAACGGACAAAGCTTTGAAGCAAAAGTTGTCGAGATTGGAGACTCAAATATTACGTATCAGGAACTGGATAACCCTGATGGACCTGTACGTTCTATGGATAGATCGGAAATTTATGAAATAATTTATAGTAACGGAAAAACTGAAGTATTAGGGAAGTACAAGACCGAGGCTGAAGTGAAAGAATTTATTGTGCGTAAAATTGATGAATTCGGAATAGATAGGGATAGAAAAGACCTTGCTTTACGTGCCAAATTTGAAGGAGATAATATTAAGATTAACTCTGTCAACATGAAAGATCGTGTGGTGAAAGAAGGAGACTGGTGGGACTTAAGTAAAATAGTCACATTCCATAATATTTCCAGAAGAAAAGATAATATTGCCTACTTGAATATTGTGACATATAAAATCACAAAATCAAAAAGAGAATTGAGTAAGCTCGTTATTAAAATAACGGACCATGAAGTAGCAGCTGATATATTAGAAGCAATGAAAGATTTAAAGATGATGCTTAAAAAAGATTAAACATCATCTTCTTTTTGACTTCTAACTTCTGTCAGGAAGTTTATTTTAATCACATCGTACAATGAGTGTCTGCTTACCAGAATAGAGGCAATAGAAGATACCATTCCTGCGAGCATCAGATGGAAAATTAATGAATGTCTGTCTGTCATTTCCAGAACGATAATCGCCGAAGTAAATGGAGCTCGTGTAATCCCTGTAAGGAAAGCCACCATTCCGGCAAGAACGACAACGTTCGTTTCGTTTTGGGTGAGATGAATCACTCCTGATATGACAGAACCTATACTTGCTCCGGCTGATAGAGCCGGGGCAAAAATACCACCAGCACCACCTGATGTAAATGATAATGCTGGTCCCAGCATTCTTAAAATAGGAACATACCATTCTTCATGTTTATCCTTAGTGAAAAGCACTCTTTCCATAATTTCTTTTCCTGATCCCAGAATTTCCCTGTTAATAAAGTAGGCAATAGAGGCAATAACCAGTGCACAAGCTACAAGAAATAGTACATTAGCTCTGTCTGTTTTCAGGTTTTTCTTTTTCCAGCTGCTTACTCTGAGCATGATGACAGAAAGCTGACTTGCTAAAATTCCCGCAGTACCTGCAACGAGAATAATAGGAAACATAACCATTAATGTGACATCATTGGTTTTCGGATATCCCAGATATAAATAAGAACCTGCCAATGTCTGGGCAGTGAGTCCTGCAATAATTACCGCTGTAAAAAGGGCTGTTTTAAAATAATTGATATGGGTTTTTGAAAGTTCTTCCACAGCAAATACAATTCCTCCAAGTGGGGTATTGAAGGCTGCTGCCAATCCTGCTGCTGCACCTGTCATAATCATATTTTTCTTGGAAATTTTCGGCCACCATTCCGGAAGGTATTCATTGACTTTTCTAAAAATGGAACCTGCGATTTGTATAGTAGGTCCTTCACGACCCACAGCACCACCTCCAATGACCAGAATAACGGATGAAATAATCTTGAAAAAGATGATTTTAATACTTAATAGGCTCCTGATTCTTTTATGTTCCTTGGGATTTGCTAATTCTACAGCCGCCATAACCTGCGGAATTCCACTCCCTTTGGCATTAGGAGCAAATTCCTTCACCAGCCACCAAGATAAAACAAAACCAATGGGAGCAATAATAAAAATCATCCAGGAATGCCAGTCGAAAATAAAGTTTAAAAGGTTTTCTCCCCAAGCAAATATTTTGGCATACATAACGGCGAAAAAACCTGTGATTACAGAACCTATCCAAAAAGGAATAGCCTGAAGAAGATTGTTTTTCAGCTGTTCATTCCGAATGTTATCAAAGGATTTTTTAAGAGCTCTCCGTACATAAATAAATATTTCACGCATATTTCGTAGCAAGATTTTGTGTAGTATGAAAACGTAAAATAATAGGTGTGATAGGATATATGAGTCCTTTCAGAGGCCAAAACAGGTCGGTCTTTTTTATTATAAAGTTCATCATCTAAAGTTTTTTTAAATGTAATATTATTTACTTATAAATCCAATAATAAAAAAACCTCCGAATCAATTCGAAGGTTTATATTGGGAAAGGAATGTTATTTATTCCTTACTTATTATATTTCTGTGTTCAGATCCCAGTTCTGAAGGTAATCGTGAACATGCTTTAGGAACATTCCTCCTAAAGAGCCATCTACAACTCTATGGTCATAAGAGTGAGACATAAACATTAACTGACGGATAGCAATCACATCACCATCTTTAGTTTCAAGTACTGCCGGCTTTTTAACAATAGCTCCGATAGCCAGGATCGCTACCTGAGGCTGAGGAATAATAGGAGTTCCCATTAAATTTCCAAAGCTTCCTACGTTAGAAATAGTATATGTTGCTCCCTGAGTGTCTTCAGGTCTTAATTTTTTATTTCTTGCTCTGAATGCTAAATCATTGATTGCTTTGGCTAATCCTGAAAGAGATAATTGATCCGCATTTTTGATAACAGGAACAATAAGGTTTCCATCAGGAAGGGCAGTAGCCATACCGATATTGATGTTTTTCTTTTTAATGATGTTATCACCATTTACAGAAACATTAATCATCGGATAGTCCTGAATTGCTTTTACAATGGCTTTTACGAAAATCGGCATGAACGTCAATTTTTCACCTTCACGTTTTTCGAATAAATCTTTATGTTTATTTCTCCATTTTACAACATTAGTAACATCTGTTTCGATGAAAGAGGTAACGTGTGGAGCAATGTGTTTTGCTTTTACCATATTTTCAGCGATGATTTTTCTCATTCTGTCCATCGGAATGACTTCATCACCTGCAGATACGGAAATTGGAGTAACAACAGGAGTTGTCGCAGCTGGCTGAGGAGTTGAAACAGTTTGCTGAACTGCCGGAGTTGTTTGAGGCTGGCTTCCTCTGTTGTTTACGTAAGCTAAAATATCTTCTTTTGTAATTCTTCCTTCCAAACCACTTCCTTTGATGGATTTAAGTTCGGTTTCAGAAATATTTTCTTGTTGTGCAATAGATTTTACAAGTGGTGATAAATAAAGATCTCCTGAAAATTCAACCGCAGCGTTTCCTGTATTAAAAGGCTCTTCGATTGTTTTCAGTGTTTCCGAATCAGGTGCTGAAGTTGGGGCTTCTTCTTTTACTTCTTCTGAAGCTGTGTTTCCGCCTTCTCCTTCAATTTCTAAAATAGCAATGGCTTCACCAACTTTTGCAACTTCATCCTTTTGCTTTAGGATTTTCACAATTTTTCCCGAAACTGGTGTCGGAACGTCTGAATCTACCTTATCTGTTGCGATTTCTACTACGGAATCATCCTCCTTCACATGATCACCCTCATTGAATAACCAAGTGATAATTGTAGCTTCCATAACACCTTCTCCCATGGAAGGAAGCAATAATTTGTACTCTGCCATTTTTATTTTTTAGATTTTGACAAATATATAAAAAAAATCGGTTTTTTTACGGAATATATAATGTTACGAAAATTCGATGTAAATATTTCCACCGATATTCAGTCCAAATAAACTTTTGGCTCCATTCTTTTTGCTCCCTTTATAGATGGTAAGCTCCAGCAATTGACTGTCATTGAAAATGGCAGCGGATTGTCCGTGAAATTCTGTTTCTCTTTCCCAATCGGATACTACTTCCGTATGGCTTGAAAATATTTTTGAAAGGCTTAAGTTTCTGAATTTAACCGTAAAGCTTTCATGTCCTTTACCTACTGTTTCGAAAAAGTCTTTGCTGATATTGGAAATGATATTTCCGAAATTATCGATATACATGACTTCACCGATAATCATTTTTTCGGTCTCGTTATATACTGGTCTAGGGAAGAGAAGCTCCTTGGCGTTTTTGATCTTTCTTCCAATAACTTCCGGTAGCCCTCCATTAGCCAAATGCACTGCTGCAGGAACAAAAATATCTGTTGAAGTGAAGTTGATAACGTCATCAAACCTGTTGTTTAGGGTAATCTCATAAATAGCTTCGGGCTTTATATCAAAGAAGATAAGACTTAACAAGCCATTGTCTGCAGCCAGAAAATAAGAGCCATCAGCTTTATATAAAATGTTTCTGCGGGATTTATGATAAAAACTGTCTACCGATAAAATATGAATGGTGCCTTTAGGGAAATGTTTATAGGCATTTCTTACAATATATGAAGTTTGTATAAGGTTGTATACCTGTATTTCGTGGGTGATATCAATAATATTCACCTCTGGATTTAGAGAAAGAATTTTGCCTTTCACAGCAGAAACTCTGTAATCTAAATTTCCGAAATCCGAAGTAAGGGTAATAATTGACATTTTATAATTGTGGAATGATACTGATCTTGCAAATTTATTTAAAATAAAGGAAAATCATATGATTATAAGTCATAAAATATGATAAAAATGCAGTGTTGCAGAATGTCAATTTCGAGGCAGTAAAGCAAAAATAATACAGTTTTTTAAATACTAAATAAAAAGAAGAGGACAATAAAAACTATAGTGGCATTTCTTCTTAAAAATATAAGATGACCAGGATCTTTGTTTCTTATTTTAAAGCTGAAATATAATTTATTTAGCTAAGAAGTAGCGACTTGTGATTAAATCCTGCTAAAATGAGGATTGTGGATAACAAAATTAATATGCGTTTGGAAAAAAAACTTTAAATTAGACTCTAATAAAAAAATGCTTACATGTTTGAATTAACATATGATTTGGAAGAGATCGATGCGAAACTCTTCTATGGAGTTAATAACCAATATTTCAACTTAATAAAATCAAGCTTTCCAACCCTTAAAGTTACCGGCAGAGACCATTATATTTTTGCAATGGGAAATCAGGAAGCTCTAGATATATTTAAACAAAAACTTGATGATATTGTAAAGTTTATTTCTAAAAATAATTCTATTGGACTTAAAGATGTTGAAAACATTCTTAATATTAAAGATGAGAATGAAAAACAATTGATTTTTGATCAGGATATTATTGTAAAAGGAGTTAACGGTAAAATAATAAAGGCTAAGACAACCAATCTTAAAAAGCTGGTAAAAGAAACAGAAAAAAAAGATATGGTATTTGCTATTGGCCCTGCAGGGACGGGTAAAACATATACTAGTGTAGCTTTGGCTGCAAGGGCATTAAGGGATAAAGAAGTTAAAAGAATTATCCTTACAAGACCGGCAGTAGAAGCGGGGGAGAGTTTAGGTTTCTTACCTGGTGATCTCAAAGAGAAGCTGGATCCGTATTTACAGCCTTTATATGATGCGCTTAGAGATATGATCCCACACGAAAAGCTGGAAGGCTTTATGGAGAAGAAAGTAATCGAGGTAGCACCCTTAGCTTTTATGAGAGGGCGGACGCTGGATGATGCTTTTGTTATCCTGGATGAAGCTCAAAATACAACCCATGCCCAGATGAAAATGTTCCTTACCAGAATGGGGATGAATGCTAAGTTTATTATTACAGGAGATCCAAGTCAGATCGATTTACCTAAAAATCAGCAATCAGGCCTGAAAGAAGCCATGAGAATTTTGCATGGGGTTAATGAGATCGGTTTTGTACATCTTACAGAAGAGGATGTAGTAAGACACCCTGTAGTAAGAAAGATTATTTTGGCTTATAATGATGAAGATAAAAGACTAAGAAACGAATAATAGATATAGTATTAAAACTATTTTGAAATATTTTAAACCACTTATTAATAAGTGGTTTTTTTATTTACGATTGGTGGGTGTTAGAATGAAAAATAAATATTATTTTTGCGCCATCAAACAAACTATTTTAAAAATGAAAAAACTATTGTTATTAGGCGCTTTTGCGTTTTTAGGAGGTGCTGCTCAGGCGCAAGAAGGTTTTAAGTTAGGAGCTCATCTTGGAATTCCTGTAGCTGATGCGAGTGATGTTTCATCATTTACTTTAGGATTGGATGCATCTTATATGTGGAATATTGCCAAAGGTTTTGATCTGGGAGTTGCTACCGGATATTCTCACTTTATAGGAAAGAATAACTTTGATGACTTTGGATTTATTCCTGTAGCTGTTTCAGGAAAGTATAAGTTTTCAGGTGCTCCTGTATTTGTAGGATTGGATCTTGGATATGCAATTTCTGTAAAAGACGGGATTGATGGTGGTTTCTATGCTCAGCCGAAATTCGGATATCAGATGGCGAAAGGAGAATTGTATTTAGGATATCAGAATATAAGCAACAGACGTGACTTTGGATGGTACAGAACCAGCTCTACAGTAGGTGCTATTAACATTGGATATAACTTCTACCTGAGATAAAATATTAGAAATGTTAAAATTTCTTAACTCCAATTGCAAAATTGGAGTTTTTTTATGTTAAAATTTGTGAAAAAGTTAAAGGTCTCTATTAGGTACATTTTATTGTCGTAAAATGCTAGTATTCATGGGTGATATTAATCATATTAACAAATTTTAATATTAGGGTACCCCGCTGTAAATTTGCCCTCAGAAAGTATTAAAATTTTTTAAAAATGAAAAAATTATTATTAGCGGGTGCTGTTGCACTTTTCGGTTTATCTAATGCTCAGATTGCTCAAGGAACTACTTACCTTTCTGGAACTGTTGGATATTCATCAACTGAGAATAACAATAACGATAGAAAAGTAGATAATTTCAGAGTAATCCCAACTGTAGGATATTTCGTTGGAACTAATGTAGCTATTGGGGTAGGTGTAGGATATGCTTCTAATGTTGATAAAATGACTGTTGACAATGCTTATACTAAAACTCGTAACTCTGCTGTTGTAGTTGAGCCTTTCGCAAGAAAGTACTGGACTTTAGGAGAGAAGTTTTATATCTTCGGTCAGTTATCTGTACCAATGGAATTCGGAACTGACAAAAGAGACGTTTCTATTCTTAACAATACTACAAGTACAAAAGCAACTTACAATGCATTTGGAGTTTCTATTAAGCCAGGTTTAGATTATTTCTTAAACAAGAACTGGACTATCGAAGCTACAATCGGAGATTTCGGATACAGCAACTTTAAGTACAAAAATGCTAAAAGTATCGATAACTACAGATTCGGACTTGACTTAGCGTCAGTTTCTATCGGTGTTAAATATGTTTTTGCTAAGTAATTAACAAAATACTATAATCTAAAGTCCTAAGTTTTTCTTAGGACTTTTTCTGTTTTAGATTTAAAATTATAAACCATGAAAAAATTATTACTTGCTGGTGTTGTAGCATTTTTTGGCTTGTCTAGCGCCCAGATTAATAAGGGTACAGTGTATGTCTCAGGACAAGCAGGCTATTTTAAAAACAACTATAAAAACACAGGAGATTCTAAAGAAGAGTTTAAAGTAATTCCTTCTGTAGGAGTTTTTATAGCACCTAATCTAGCGGTAGGTGCAGGTATAGGGTATACCAATGGTAAGGAAATATCCCGCGAATTTTTCTACTATAACTCTGCTTTTTCAGTGGAGGATGTTACAGCTAAACCCTCTGCGTTTGTAGTGGCTCCATTTGTAAGAAAATACTGGACACTGACTGATAAGTTGTATATTTTTGGACAACTAGAAGTTCCCATGAAATTTGGAAAAACTCGATATGATCTGGAATCATCATATGTAGATTATCAGAATGGTTATAGCTTCCAGGAATCTTTTTCTGTAGAGGAGAAGTATACGTCAATCGGAGTTAATATCAAGCCCGGTCTGGATTATTTCTTAAATAAGAATTGGACTATTGAAGCGACAATCGGTGAGTTCGGATATGAAAATCTTAAGTATAAGAACGGTGGGAAAAGTATTAACAAATATGACTTTGGATTAAATTTTTCTTCGGTTACTTTCGGAGTTAAGTATATATTTGCAAAATAAAACTAAAGTCCTATAACAATTATAGGACTTTGATCTATAAATTAAAATTTTAATAACTATGAAAAAATTATTACTGGCTGGTGCTGTAGCACTTTTCGGACTGTCAAACGCTCAGATGACTAAAGGAGACTGGGTAATCAGTGGAAATACTGGTTTAGGATTTAACAATGTAAGTACAACAATTAAAGTGGCTGGTCAGTCTGTAGACGGACCTAAAGTCAACACATTTTCCGTATCGCCTTCCGTAGGGTATTTTGTGATCGATAAATTAGCTGTAGGAATTGATTTAGGATTCTTAACTGCTACAACAAAATTTCAAGGAATTAAAGCTACAACAACCAATTTTTCTGTAATGCCAACGGCAACTTATTATTTTGTTAATGATAGTAAGTTTGTCCCTTTCCTAGGAGCTGGAATCGGGTATTCGTCAGTTAAAAACAAAGGAAATGCTGATATTATGGGCGTTTCTGCTTCTGATGAAACAACCACAGATGGTCTGGCATGGAAAGTGAAAGGAGGTGTTACGTATATGGCAACTCAGTCATTAGGGGTTAATTTAGGTGTTTCTTATGACCAGTTTTCTAACAAAGAAAAGTATATGAATATGGATGTAAAAACTAATGTAAAGACATTCGGTGTTAATGTAGGAATTTCTTATTTCATTAAATCAAAATCTCAGAAAACGGATAAATAATCTGTATTAAGATAAGATAAAAATAAACCCGGCTCGAATGAGCCGGGTTTTATATTTTGTTGATGTTTTAATTATTTTCCAAACATTCCACCCATTCCAGGCATATTTGGCATTTTGCTCATCATCTGCATCATTTGCTTTCCTTGAGGACCCTGCATCATCTTCATCATTTTCCCCATTTGCTCAAATTGTTTCATCAGCTGATTAACATCTTCGATCTTTCTTCCTGCACCTTTGGCAATTCTTTGCTTTCTCTGTGTATTGATGATAGAAGGTCTTCTTCTTTCGTCCGGTGTCATAGAGTAGATGATGGCCTCGATATGTTTGAAAGCATCGTCGCTGATTTCAACATCTTTAATTGCTTTTCCAACTCCCGGAATCATACCCATCAAATCCTTCATGTTACCCATTTTCTTGATTTGATTGATTTGTTTCAAGAAATCATCAAAACCAAATTCATTTTTGGCAATTTTTTTATGAAGTTTTTTAGCTTCTTCTTCGTCAAATTGTTCCTGAGCTCTTTCTACTAAGGAAACAACGTCTCCCATTCCTAAGATTCTGTCAGCCATCCTTTCCGGGTAGAAAAGGTCTAAAGCTTCCATTTTTTCACCTGTAGAAATGAATTTGATTGGCTTTTCTACTACTGAACGAATCGTTAAAGCAGCACCCCCTCTTGTATCACCATCTAATTTGGTAAGAACAACACCGTCAAAATTTAAAGCTTCATTAAATGCTTTCGCTGTATTAACAGCATCCTGACCGGTCATGGAGTCTACTACGAATAAAGTTTCCTGAGGTTTAATGAAATAATGAACGGATTTAATTTCGTTCATCATTTGCTCATCAATTGCCAAACGACCTGCTGTATCGACAATAACCACATCATGATTATTTTCTTTTGCAAATTTAATGGCGTTATCAGCAATAGTAGATGGGTTGGTAGCACCTTCTTCAGTATAAACCGGAACTCCGATCTGACCTCCTAAAACTTTCAGCTGGTCGATCGCAGCAGGACGATAAACGTCACAAGCTACCAATAAAGGTTTTTTATTCTTTTTAGTATGTAAATAATTAGCTAGTTTTCCTGAGAATGTCGTTTTACCGGAACCCTGAAGACCTGCTATAAGAATTACCGAAGGTTTTCCGGAAAGGTTAATACCTTCCTGAGATCCTCCCATTAGATCTACTAATTCGTCATGAACAATCTTGGTCATTAGCTGTCCCGGAGTAAGGGAAGTAAGAACGTTTTGTCCTAAGGCTTTATCCTGAACTCTTTTGGTAAGATCCTTTGCAACTTTATAATTAACATCGGCATCTACCAATGCTCTACGAATTTCTTTTACGGTTTCCGCAACATTGATTTCTGTAATTTTTCCTCTTCCGGAAATATTATGAAGCGCCTTGTCTAATTTATCCTGTAAACTATTAAACATATTGATTGTAAATTATAGTTTGCAAAAATAAGGATTTTTTAGTAATATATAGGATATACTGTGCCGAGATTTATTTTGCTTAACAAATTATAATTTTATTTTTGCAAAATGAATTTTTGGAATGTTTTCATTATTGTGTTTTTAATAGGGGTATTTAATAGTATTGTATATATAATATTTAAAAGATATCTCCAGGATAAGCCTAATGCTGCTATGAGGTTTCTTATGGTTAACATTGTAAAAGATGTTATCTGGTTTGTTATTTCCTTATTATTAATAGACAAAACAAGAAGCAATTTTATCTTCCTTATTATTTGCTTTGTAGCAGCGTCATTCTTTATATATTTCCTTGTAATAAAACAGATTAACAAATCTTGATTTTTTTGATGATAAAAATCAATTTTTAATATTGGTAAAGTTTAATAAAATCAATATATTTGCACACGATTAAAAAAGAGATATGAACAGAAAGATTTCTTCATTATTTTTCGCATTTTTATTTGTGTTTATTAGCACTTTAGCTAGTGCTCAGCATGAGTCTGAGGGTGAAAAAGTGGCTGAGAAAGTAGAGCAGAAAGAAGCTAAAGATGGTTTTAATGCTACGAAAATGATCATGGAACATATTGGTGATTCCAACGAATGGCATTTATGGACTACAAAAGATGAGAATGGTGAAGAACACCATACTTCTATTCCTTTGCCTGTAATTATTAAAGATAATACAGGGTGGCATACTTTCCTTTCTAGTGCTATAGCTCACGGTCATGAACACGATGGTTATACTTTAGAAGATGGCCAGGTAGTTTCTATTAAAGGAATTGAAAAAGCAACTTTGTTTTCAATCATTAGTGGAAAGCAAAAATCAAATGAAGTTTTCTTCGACCTTTCAATTACTAAAAATACAGCATCTATGTTTTTATCAGTAATTTTTATGCTGGTATTATTCATAGGAATGGCAAGAGGTTATAAAAAATCTCAACTTCCAAGAGGTTTTGGAAAAATAATGGAGCCGGTAATTGTATTTATCAGAGACGAGGTAGCTATACCTAATATTGGATCTGTAAAATATAAAAGATATATGCCTTATCTTTTGACAGCATTTTTCTTTATCTGGTTTAACAACCTTTTTGGATTGGTACCTTTCTTCCCTGGTGGATCAAATCTTACAGGTAACATCGCGATTACTGCTGTATTAGCTGTTATTACTTTATTAATTACATTATTCAGTGCTAATAAAGATTACTGGAAGCACATTTTTATGCCGCCAGTTCCGATCTTATTGTATCCTATTATGGTTCCAATCGAGATTATCGGGATCTTTACAAAGCCATTTGCTTTAATGATGCGACTTTTTGCTAACATTACAGCAGGTCACATTATGATCTTAGCAATTATATCTTTGATCTTTATTTTCAAATCTCCGTTCTTAGGATTTGCATCAGTACCATTAGCATTATTTGTTTCCGTATTGGAATTATTGGTTGCTGCGTTACAGGCTTATATATTTACAGTATTATCAGCATTGTTTATTGGTATTGCAGTTGCAGAGCACGAGCATGGACATGAAGAGCACGCTCACTAATTAAGAAAGCGTTTATTATTAAAATAATTTTTAACTAAATATTTATTTATTATGGATTTATCAACTGGAACAGGATTAGTTTACGTAGGTATCGGTTTAGCAGTATTAGGAGTAGGTCTTGGTATTGGTAAAATCGGTGGTCATGCAATGGATGCTATCGCTAGACAACCAGAACAAGCTGGTAAGATTCAAGGAGCAATGCTTATTGCTGCTGGTCTTATTGAAGGTGCTGGTCTTATCGCGATCATCTTTGGTGCTTTCATCAAGTAATTATCCTCAAAAAAACATTCTTAGCAGTAAAGCGGTTGGCTGCTGCTAAGAATTTTAAAAACAATCCATAATTAACACTTAAAAAAGAATTTACAGATATGGGAATTATTGAACCTGGAATTGGACTTTTGTTTTGGATGACGCTTACTTTTGTTATCCTGTTGTTTCTTTTAGCAAAATTCGCTTGGAAACCAATTGTAAATGCAGTAAATGACAGAGAAACTTCTATTGTTGATGCATTGAATCAAGCTAAATTGGCTAAAAAAGAAATGGAAGATCTTAAAGCTGATAACGAAAGAATCATTCGTGAGGCTAAAATTGAAAGAGATGCTATCCTTAAAGAAGCAAGAGAAATTAAAGATAGAATTGTAGGAGAGGCTAAAGATGTTGCTAAATCTGAAGGAGATAAATTGATTGCTGCAGCTAAGCAAACGATTGAAACTGAGAAAAACGCTGCTATGGCAGATATCAAAACTCAAATCGGTGCTTTATCTGTAAATATCGCTGAGTCTATCTTGAAACAAAAACTGGATAACAGTGAAGCTCAAAACGAGTTGGTTCAAAACTATTTAAATAAATCTAATCTTAACTAATAATGCTTACATCTAAAGTAGCTAAAAGATACGCACAAGGTTTGCTGGATTTCACAAATGAAACCGGGCAAACAGCTACTGTGTTTTCTGAAATGAAAGATGTAGCGAAGCTAATGTCTGAATCTACGGATTTGAACAAATTCTTCCTTACGCCTTACATTGACGCTAAAAAGAAAACAGAAGTAGCAAATGAGATTTTCAAAGGTTTATCACTTTCTTCTCAAAATTTAATCAGATTGGTGATTAGACAAGGTCGTGAAAGCCAATTGAAAAATATCGCTCAGGAATTTATCAACAAAGTTGAAGATATCAATGGAGTACAACGAATTAAACTGACTACTGCAACTGAGCTTTCAAAAGAAAATATTGATCAAATCTTAAGATCTACAAACTTGGTAAACAGTACTTCAAACTTTGATTTGAAGGTTAATGTAAATCCTAAACTATTAGGAGGGTATATTTTAAGAGTAGGAGACCAGCAGATCGATGCATCTGTTAAAAGTAAACTTAATCAGGTTAAAAAAGATTTTCAATTAAATTAAGATAAAAACAACCATACAATGGCAGAAATAAATCCGGCAGAAGTATCTGCGATCTTAAAACAACAATTGGCCAACTTCGACACTCAATCAAATGTTGAGGAAGTAGGTACAGTTTTAACCATCGGTGATGGTATTGCTCGTGTATACGGGTTAGAAAACGTACAATACGGAGAGTTGGTTAAATTTTCTAGTGATGTAGAAGGTATTGTACTTAACCTTGAAGAAGACAACGTAGGTGTTGCTCTTTTAGGAGAAAGTAAATTAGTAAAAGAAGGAGATACAGTAAGAAGAACAAACAGAATTTCTTCTATTAAAGTAGGGGAAGGAATGTTAGGAAGAGTAGTAGATACTCTTGGTAATCCAATCGATGGTAAAGGTCCTATTACTGGGGATTTATACGAAATGCCATTGGAAAGAAAGGCTCCTGGAGTTATCTTTAGACAACCGGTAACTGAACCTTTACAAACAGGTATCGTTGCTATTGACTCCATGATTCCTGTAGGAAGAGGGCAAAGAGAGCTTATCATTGGTGACAGACAGACAGGTAAAACTACTGTTGCGATTGATACGATCATCAACCAAAAAGAATTTTATGATGCAGGTCAGCCTGTATATTGTATATATGTTGCTATTGGACAAAAAGCGTCTACTGTAGCACAAATCGTTAAAACACTTTCTGATAAAGGAGCTTTAGCATATACTGTAATTGTTGCCGCTAATGCATCAGATCCGGTTCCTATGCAGGTTTATTCTGCTATGGCAGGTGCTTCTATCGGAGAGTTTTTCAGAGACACTGGTAGACCTGCTCTTATCATCTATGATGATTTATCAAAACAGGCTGTTGCTTACCGTGAGCTTTCTCTTCTATTGAGAAGACCACCGGGACGTGAAGCTTATCCTGGTGACGTTTTCTATCTGCACTCAAGATTATTGGAAAGAGCAGCAAAAGTAATTGCTGATGACAATATTGCAGGCCAAATGAATGACTTACCAGAGTCTTTAAAGCCAATCGTAAAAGGAGGAGGTTCATTAACAGCACTTCCAATTATTGAAACTCAGGCTGGAGACGTTTCTGCATATATTCCTACCAACGTAATTTCGATTACAGACGGACAGATTTTCTTGGAGACTGATCTATTCAACTCTGGAGTTCGTCCAGCGATTAACGTTGGTATCTCTGTATCGAGAGTAGGGGGTAATGCTCAGATCAAATCAATGAAAAAAGTTTCTGGTACATTAAAATTGGATCAGGCACAGTATAAAGAATTGGAAGCATTTGCTAAATTCGGTTCTGACCTTGATGCTTCTACTTTAGCAGTAATTTCTAAAGGAGAAAGAAACGTAGAGCTTCTTAAGCAGCCGGTAAACTCTCCACTTCCTGTGGACAGCCAGGTAGCAATGATCTACGCAGGTACAGAAAACTTATTAAGAAATGTTCCGATCAGAAAAGTAAAAGAATTCCAAGTGGAATATATTGCTTTCCTAAGATCTAAGCATCCTGAAACAATGGCTGCTATTAAGGCTGGGAAAATCGATAAAGATATTACAGACGTTCTTAAGCAAGCTGCTAACGATTTAGCTTCTAAATATAATTAAAAATTAGTTGATGGTTTTTGGTTGATAGTTGACAGAAATTTCTAAAACTAGCAACCAACAACCGACAACCAACAACTAACCCAATATGGCAAACTTAAAAGAAATACGAGGAAGAATCAGTTCAATTTCATCTACGATGCAGATTACACGTGCTATGAAAATGGTATCTGCTGCGAAACTTAAAAAAGCGCAAGATGCCATCGTGATGTTAAGACCTTATTCTGAAAAACTACAAGAAATCATCCAGAATGTAAATTCTAGTTCAGATCCTGATCAGGTTTCTATTTATGCTCAAAAGAGACAAGTTAAAAGAATTCTTTTTATCGCTGTTACTTCTAACAGAGGTCTTGCCGGTGCTTTTAATTCAGCAATCGTAAAAGAGCTTAATATCCAGTTTCAGAATAATTCTCAATATGATATTGAAGTTCTTACCATCGGTAAAAAAGCATTTGATGCTGTAAGAAGAAGCCGTACGGTATATGCAAATGAAAGTGCTGTTTATGACAATCTGAACTTCGATGCAGTTTCTAATCTTACTGAAGGGGTAATGACAAGTTTCAGAGAAGGAAAATTTGATGAAGTTTATTTGATCTATAATAAATTTATCAATGCTGCTACTCAGGAAGTAACCAGAGAACAGCTTCTTCCTATCTTAATGCCTGAAACGACTGAGCCTCAAGTAGAAACAGATTATATTTTTGAACCTAACAAAAATGAAATTTTGGATAACCTAATTCCAAAGTCGATTAAAACTCAGGTTTTCAAAGCTGTTTTAGACTCAGTAGCATCTGAACACGGAGCGAGGATGACTGCAATGCATAAAGCAACGGATAATGCCCAGTCTTTGAAAAATGATTTGGTGATATTCTATAACAAAGCAAGACAGGCTGCTATTACAAACGAGATCTTAGAAATCGTTTCAGGAGCAGAAGCTTTGAAAAATTCATAAAGAATTATTTTAATAAAAATACTAAAGCATCGAGTATATCGGTGCTTTTTTTGTTATTTTTATTTTATATATCTTTGTATAACTAAATTTTATATAACTTTCGTAAATGGACTCGGACATAGTCAGGCTTTTGTTAGCCTTGTTTCTTGTATTACTTAATGGCTTTTTCGTAGCCGCAGAATTTTCAATTGTTAAAGTTCGTTATTCACAAATCCAGTTAAAAGCTGCAGAAGGGGATTCTATGGCTAAACAAGCAGAACACATCATCAAGCACCTTGATGAATATTTGTCTGCAACACAATTAGGAATTACATTAGCTTCCCTGGCATTAGGTTGGGTAGGGGAAAGCGCATTACATCATATTGTCGAAAATATTTTTGTATCCATCAACTTTCAATTAAGCGCAGCATCGGTCACTACCATTTCATTGGTGATCAGTTTTGTTCTTATTACTATTATGCATATTGTGTTTGGTGAGCTTATTCCCAAATCAATTGCTATCAGGAAATCAGAAGCTACCACCATGGCAACTGCTGTTCCTTTACGTGTTTTCTACACAATTTTCAAGCCATTCATCTGGTTGATGAACTCTATGTCAAATGGAGTTTTAAGATTAATGAAAATTCACCCTGCTTCCGAACAGGAAATCCATTCAACGGAAGAGCTTCAGCTTTTGGTTAAACAAAGTGCAGACAGCGGAGAGATTGAAGAAGAAAACTATGAGATCATTAAAAATGCATTTGATTTTACAGATCATTCTGCAAAACAGATCATGGTTCCCAGACAGAATATTACTTCTATTGATTTTGAGGAAGATATCAATGATATTATTAATAAAATTATGGATAGCGGATACTCCAGAATTCCGGTGTATATCGACTCCATAGATAATGTAATAGGTATTTTATATACAAAGGAAATCATCAGGGAATTTGTTAAAAGAAAAGGAGAACTTAATCATGATGATCTGAAAATTTTAATGCGTGATGCCTTCTTTGTGGTAGGTAGTAAAAAGATTTCAGATTTATTGAAAATTTTCCAGCAGAAAAAGCAGCATTTAGCTATTGTAATTGATGAATTTGGTGGAACAGAAGGGATTATTACATTAGAAGATATTCTTGAAGAATTAGTAGGTGAAATTCAGGATGAAGAAGATGATGAGGATAAAATAGTAGATAAAATTGGGGACAATATCTTCTGGGTACAGGCTACACAGCCTTTGGAAGAAATTAATGAACATTTACCGAAGAAATTACCTCTTTCAGAAGAAAGTGAATACAATACTCTTGCTGGATTTATCCTTCATGGTTTAGAAGATATTCCCGGAGAAAATCAGGAGTTTGATCTTGATAATTATCATTTCAAAATCCTGAAAATGAATAATAAAAGTGTCGAGCTTGTCGAATTGGTCTATAACGAACCCAATATTGTCAATGAGCTCACAGACAAATTAGGAGAATTTTAAATAACAAAAAAATGATTTTTTATAACAGCATAAAAGATTATGAAAATCCCAAACGGCAGTACGAAGAAGAAGTTCTGGTCTTAGAAGATACAGATGACGTTTATAAGCTGATTGTACATAATGATGACGTTCATACTTTTGATTATGTAATTGACAGTTTGGTTGAAATTTGTAAGCATACTTTAGAACAAGCCGAACAATGTACCATTTTAATACATTATAAGGGTAAATGTACGGTAAAAACGGGATCAATGGAGCTTTTAAAGCCAATGCACGAAAAATTGATTTCACGGGAATTAACAAGCGAGATAGTATAGCAAAACCCTAACATTGTGTTAGGGTTTTTATATTGTGTAAATATGCAGGTAATTTAATGTTTTATTGAATTTTTATTAAAATTATGTATTGTGTTTAGATAATATTTCATAATTTAGTGAAACAACTTAAAAAATATTAAATGAAATTAAAATTTACTTCGCTAGCTCTTTGCGGGATGCTATGTTTTTCCGCATTAAATGCACAGACATCATCTTTTGAAACTTCGGCCAGAAGTTGGATCAAAGAAAACACAAGAAATTTAGGAATTCCAGGATTCAGTGAACTTACACTAAGTTCAGTGCGTAAGGGGAATATAGGGGAAACACTACGTTTTCAGCAGATGCTAAAAGACGTTCCTGTTTTCCAGTCTGAGATTGTAGTCCATTTCGATAAGGAAGGAAAATTAAGCTATACCGGTACAGAAAGTCTGAAAAAAAATCTAAAGGAGGTGAATACAACTCCTTCTATTTCTGCTGCTGATGCTTTTAAAAAAAGCCATCGTAGCCAGCAAAGCAGGCGGTGAGATTACCTATAAGGAAAATAAGCTGTTCGTATATGTTACAGATGAAGGAGATACAAAATTGGTTTACAGAGCTGTAATTGATCCTTATGAAAACCCTGGAAGCTGGGAAACGATCATTGATGCAAAGACAGGTGCTGTGATAAGCGTAAAAGACATTGCTGTATACCACCGCGGACATGAAGACGAGCAGCCTCATAAAAAAGACAAAGTAAATAAAACACAGAAACAGGCGAGTTTTAAAGCTTCCGGTTCAGGCTATGTATTTAACCCTGATCCGTTGTCAAAAACAGGATCTGCATATGCAGGTGATTTTGTAGATAATAATGATGCGACCAATACCAGCCTTGATAATGCCAGGACTCTGGTAACTTTATCAGATATAGAGTTTGCCAATAATGTTTACAAACTAAAGAATGCTTACGTAGAAATAAGAAATATCAGCGCACCTAATACAGGTTTATTCACGCAGGCTTCCAACCAGTTTTTGTTCAATAGAAGCCAGCTAGGGTTTGAGGCGGTAAATGTTTTCTGGCATGTTGATCAAAGTATGAGATACATCAATGAAACCTTGGGAATAATCTGCAGACCAAAAACTAATGGAGGAACTGTTCTTTATGATCCTCATGCTTTAAATGGAGCTGATAATTCGAGTTATAGTACTTCTGGAGTCCTGCAGTTCGGCCAAGGAGGTGTAGATGATGGTGAGGATGCAGATGTGATCATACATGAATTAGGACACGGAATCTATCACTGGCTTTCCGGAGGAGTTTCAAATTCTGATGGATTAAGCGAAGGGAGTGGCGATTATTGGGCACAGTCCTACAGCAGAAGTTTAAATCAATGGTCTTCAACAGCTCCTGAATATCAGTGGGTGTTTAACTGGGATGGGCATAACCAATATTGGGCAGGAAGAATCACAAACTATACTGTTACCTATCCGGGAACAGGGGCAATCCATACAAAAGGTCAAATCTGGGCTTCTGCACTCATGAGAATTTATAATAGAATAGGAAAAGAGAAAACAGATAGAGCCTTTTTAGAAGGATTGGGCTTAACAACCTCAAATACAAACCAGCAGAATGCAGCTATTGCTATAAGACAGGCCGGTATCAATATGTTGGGGCAATTCGGGTTCAATTGCAATGATATTTCGGTTATGACAGAGGAGTTTAAGGCAGCCGGATACGTTCTTCCTGAATATAATTGTGTATTGAGCGGAAGAGAGATCAAAAAAGAGATCAAAAAAGAAAACGTTGCTTCTGTATATCCAAATCCGGTTACTGATGTTCTCACTGTTTTATTAAAAGAAAACAAAGAAGAAAAAGTAGAAATTTATAATATGGAAGGACGAAAAGTTCTGGAAACGACAATCGGAAATGATAAAAACAAAATTGATGTTTCTCATCTTCAAACGGGTGATTATTTGCTCAACATAAAAGGAGCTGATGTATCAACCAAATTCATTAAAAAATAAGACTTATAATGAAAAGAGGCTGTCTCAAAAGGACAGTCTCTTTTTAGTATTTCATTGAAAAAAGATTTCGATATTTTGAATAAAAAAAATATCTTGGAAAAAAGAAGATATAAGTCAAAAAAGCAGTCTGTTTTAGGCTGCTTTTGACATTTTCTTTAGATTGTGGGCAATTGCGAGTATGCCGATTTCTACCTCGACTTTATTTTTTCCCCGAAGCATGAATCGTTTAAAATTTTTGTTGTGTTTGAGCTCTGCAAAAACAGGTTCAACATCATGGGATCTTTGTTTTCTGAGTTTGATGCCCTTGCTGGTATTAAGAAGTTTGAAAACCTTTTCTCTGATTTTTGCCAATTTAGGATTGTTTTGTGAAGTGGTTATTTGTCCCGATTTCTGATCTTTTCTGAAGTAATTATATTTAACATAAGCTTTTATTTTCTTAGATTTTAACAAGTTGTAATTTTCTTCTGAGCCATAACCAGCATCAGCAACAAGCTCTTTGGGAGCTTTATGATAGCTTTCTTCAAAACCCAGTAAATGAGTCGCTAATGTTTTGGTGTCTGTTGGGTTGGGATGAATTGAATAATGTAAAATGAATTGTCTATGGGTAGAAATTTGTAGATTGTAAGCGGGTTTTAGTTGTCCGTTTCGCATATGATCCTCCTTCATTCGCATAAAAGTAGCGTCTGTATCGGTTTTGGAATAGTAATTTCTATCTTCTAATAATTCTTGCTGTTTTTTATATTTCTCTAAATTATCTGCCCAGTTTTTCTTAGCATAATTCAGTTTCTGACGAACTTTTGAAGCTACTTTTTTATCTTTCAAAACTTCATTGATCTTTTCGATGGTTTGAGTTACTTTTTCAGAATCTACTTCTTTAAAATCAATACTTTCTGTATTTTCAAGCTCGTCTTTGGCAACTGTTTCTGCATAGTTCCAAAGCTCTTCTAATTGCTCTGCAATCCTTTCTTTGTGTTTTTTGACAGCTCTTCCCCAAACAAAAGTATAGCGATTGGCATTGGCTTCTATCTTGGTGCCATCTACAAAAGTGGTTTTCAGACTTACCAAACCTTCCTTTTCCAAAAGAAGAACAATTTGTGTGAAAATAGCTTTAATCTCACCTTTCAATCGTTCACTACGGAACCTGTTTAAGGTGTTATGATCGGGACGGCTCATTGCAGAGAGCCACATAAAATGGATGTTTTCTTTCAAGGCCTGCTCCATTTTGCGGCTTGAATAGATATTGCTTAAATAGCCATAAATCAAAACTTTCAAAAGCATTTTCGGGTGGTAGCAAGATGTTCCGCCAGGTTTGTAGGTTTTAATTAAGCTTTTGATATCCAAGCCATCAATAATGTTTGAAACAATTTTCACAGGATGTCGCTCATCAATCAACTCCGATAAATTGGGAGGAAAAAGCAGATTTTCTTTGGGGTGTAATCTTTAAAGACTACTTTTGACGTACTTAACACAATGCAAATTAATCAATTTGCAACTATTAGGAAAGCGAAAGCTTTCCTTTTTGCATAAAAAAGGCTATCTCTTTTGAGACAGCCTCTTTTTTTATTGAAGAAATTACTTGTCCATTCCTTTACTTGCATCCAACTAAAATAGTATATTTGTACCAATTATATAGAAACTCAAAAAGAATGCTTGTAATAGGAATTGCAGGGGGTACAGGATCCGGCAAAACTACAGTTGTTGATAAAATATTGCAACAGCTTGATATTGAAGGGATGAATATCCTATCTCAGGATAATTATTATCATGATAACCAAAATCTGACACTTACTGAAAGGGAAGCTTTGAATTATGACCATCCCAAGTCGATAGATTTTGAATTGATGCTGAAACATGTAAAAGCTTTAAAAAATAATGAGTCTATTGAACAGCCCATTTATAGCTTTGTTACTCATTCCAGAACCGGAGATCATGTGACTGTGGAACCTAAAAATGTATTGGTTGTAGAAGGTATTTTAGTACTTACTAATAAAGAATTATTGAAAGAATTTGATTTGAAAGTTTTTGTTCATGCAGATTCTGATGAAAGATTAATTAGGAGGATAAGAAGAGATACTCAGGAAAGGGGGAGAGACCTAAGTGAAGTATTACACCGTTACCAAACTACTCTAAAGCCTATGCATCAGGAATTTATAGAACCATCAAAAAATGAGGCGGATCTTATCATCCCCAATATGAGGCAAAATTCCGTAGCGATTGATTTTTTAACTACTGTTATCAAAAACTCGTTGAGAAAACATTAAAATGGCAAATAAATTAATTAAAGAGATACAGCCAAAATCTGAAGTGGTAAAGCTACTCCAGAAATATATTTTAAACAGATACTTTATTACGATCTGTTTATTTTTGGTCTGGATGATTTTCTTTGATAAAACTTCGTTTCTGGTAATTAATGAGCTGAACGGAGAAATTCACAAATACGAAGAACAATTGCAGTATTATAAAACGGAATACGAAAAAAATGATACGTTTTATAAGAAGCTGATGAACAATAAATCGGAAAAAGAAAAATACGCAAGGGAAAATTATTTTATGAAAAAGCCGGATGAAGAAATCTTTATTCTGGTGGTAGATAGCACGCATATATCTAAAAAATAATATTTCATACGCCTAAAACTCTTAATTATAATCTTCAACTAAATGTCAAATATAGATATACTTCCAGATTGGGAAAATTTAGTAAAAAAACAGCTTAAAACAGAAGATATTTATACCATTCTGAAAAAAGAAAACTTAGAGGGGATTGATGTAAAGCCTTTCTACAGCTCAGTTCAGAAACCTCTGGTAAACCTTCCAAAAGTTGAAGAAAGTACTCATTTGGTTGCCAAATATCACGAAAGTTTAGAAGAAGATGTTTTTGCATTTATACTGGATCAGAATGTAGAAAACCTTGAAGAAAAGACAATCTTCATTAACAATAAAGATCTGGCAGAACATATCAGCCCTAAAGATGAAGATCAGTATTTTTCATTAATTGATGTGTTTGATGAGAAAGAAGGAACAATTAATGATCAGCTTGCCAAAGAATTACTGGCTAAAAGTTTTAAAAGAAATATTTGTATAGATATTTCACTTCATCAAAATTCTGGAGCGGCGATATACCAGCAATTGGGAATTGCTTTAGCAAAAGCCAAAGAGCTTGTAGAAGTTTTTGGACCTGAAATTTTGAATAAATTAATTTTTAAAATAGCAATCGGAGGAAATTATTTCTTTGAGATGGCGAAAATAAGAGCTTTTAAACTGATCTTTAATCAATTTTCCAAAGAATATGGTCTCGATGATATCCCTTATATCTTTGCAGAGACTTCCTTAAGAAATAAGGCAACCTCAGATCGTGAAAACAATCTTATCCGTTCTACATTAGAGCTTGCTTCTGCGATGATCGCAGGTGCAGATGCAGTATACAGTACCAATTATCTGGTCAATAATAGCACAGATAACTCTGAAGAGATATCATTTAAGCAACAGATTGTGCTGGCTTATGAAAGTATTATCAATGTATTTGAAGATGCCTCTAATGGAAGCTATTATGTTGAAGACATAACAAAGCAAATTGCTGAAAAGTCATGGGGCTTATTTATAGAGCTGGAAGAAGCAGGAGGATATCTTGAATTACTCAAACAAGGTATGATTCAGAAAAAGATTTATGATCATGCCATTGAAGAACAAAAATGGGTTGAAGAAGGTAAAATAAAGCTAATCGGGGTTAATCTTTATCCCAAGCTGGAAGTGAAAAAGTCGGTAGAAGACTTATACAATGAAAAAGAGATAAAACCTGTCCGCTGGGCAGAAATGTTTGAGTAATGACAGAAAAACTGATTGATTTATTTGAATATACCCATCACTATAATCGGGAAATAATTAATTTCATTTCAGAAAATATCTCGAAGATTGATGATAAGACCATTGCATTGATCAATCATACCCTCAATGCTCAGCAAATCTGGAACTCAAGGATTCTGGGGAGTGAGCCTTTCGAAGTTTGGCAGATCAATCCTTTTGAAAATTTAATAGAGATCAATCATCAGAATTTTATAAAAAGCTTAGATATTGTTCAGAATTTTGATTTAGATACCAGGATTGGATATAGAAATTCAAGAGGAACGAAATTTGAAAACAGTATTTTTGAAATGCTTTTTCATGCGATCAATCACTCGACCTACCATCGGGGGCAAATCAATTCTCTTTTGAAACAAAACGACCTTCAACCATTGCTGACAGATTATATTTTTTATAAAAGATAAACTTGTTCGCTGAGTAGAATTATAAACTACGTTTTAACAACAGATTACACGAATTAGTACAGATGTTTACCTTAATTTTTCATATGGAATATTAATAAAGTATTGATAGTTAGTTTTTAAGTTATAAATATATTTGTGAGATCTGTGGGAAATAATATATTAATTCAAAAAGTTCAAGAGTTTATCAATGCAAACCTCCATTCAGATTTGCATGCATTGCTGCTTAAGAAATCCCCGTTTCCTGATGTTACCATGCAGGAAATTGTTCAACAGATAAAAGGAAAGCAGGTTGCAGAGAGAAAATTCCCATTTTTACTTCAGGATGGAATCATCTTTCCTCCACAGCTCAATCTGGAGCAATCATCTTCAGAAAAGACTGCTCTGTACAAATCTTCTATTTTAAATGGGACAAAATTTATTGATCTTACCAGTGGTTTTGGAATAGATGCTTATTACCTGTCTCAGAATTTTGACGAAATTACCTTAATTGAGCAAAATACAGAGCTTTTAAATATAGTAGAGTCCAATTGGAGAGCTTTGGGGAGAAAGGCAAAATTTCTCAATCTTAGACTGGAAGACTTTTTAAATGAAAATCAGGAAACTTTTGATGTTGTTTATTTAGATCCGGCAAGAAGGGATACTCAAAAGAATAAGGTTTTTCTTTTAGAAGACCTATCACCTAATATTCTTGAAATTCAGGATCATCTGGTATCGATGTCGAATGAAGTGGTGATTAAGCTATCTCCTTTGATTGATTTGAAATACCTGGTATCCGTTCTGAAAAATATATCAAGGATCGATATCATCGCTGTAAAAAATGATGTAAAAGAGATCGTGGTTTTCTTATCCGGGAAAAGTTCCGGGAAAATTGATTGTCATTGTGTAAATCTGGAAAGCAGTGAACCGGATTTTGTATTCAGGTTTGGAGATGGAGAAGTAGCACACTCAGAATATGGTGAGCCTGAAAAGTTTATTTACATTCCAAATCATTCCATACTAAAGGCAGGGGTTTTCAATTTGATATCAGAAAGGTTTCAGTTGAAAAAACTTCATCCTAACTCTCATATCTATACATCCCATGAAAGAAATAATCAATTTCCGGGACGAATTTTAGAAATGGAAGTTGTTGATAGTAAGCAGATTAAAAAGAAAGAACAATTCAATATTATTTCAAAAAATTACCCGTTGAAACCGGAAGAAATTAAAAAGAAGTATACTTTAAAAGATGGTGGAGAACATTACCTTATTTTTACACAATCCAAAAAAGGGAAAATTATTTTAAAATCAATGTAAAAATGTTGCCAAGAGATGCAAGATTTCTTAATTTTGGGCAATCAAAAATTTAAGCATGAAATCGCGGACTGTTTACTGGACGATTTAAAATAGACCGATTTCATATGACCTTTAAAAAAATAAATCTTACATATGAAAAAATTAATTATATGTTTAGCCGTTGCAACTGTAGCAGTAAGCTGTAAAAAAATACAAGCCGGAGGAAATAAGAATACCCTAAAACTGGAAGAAGGAGTAGAAAGATATTCTGATGATTCACAAGGTGGTGCAAAAGCTCACGGTGATGCTCATGGTGAAGCAGCAGGACATAAAGAAAATGCTGTTGCTGAAAAAAATGAGACTGAAGCTCCAAAAACAGATAGTACTGCTGCTGCAAAGCCTGCAGAAGCTGCTAAAGCTGAACACTAATTACGAGTACAAAATATAAAAAAGTCCTGCAGCAATGCAGGACTTTTTTATATGCACGAGTCACCGATTTCTGAGTATAATTTTTTAATTTCTAATAAATAGCGGTCAGCAGGAAAATTCTTTCTTTTTGTTTGCTCCTGCAGGCCATTTTTTATAATTTTAACCAAACAAAATTTTACAATGCAAGAGACATTAAATTACATCAACGAAAACAAACAACGTTTCGTGGATGAATTATTTGAGTTATTGAGAATCCCTTCTATTTCTGCAGATCCTGCCTATAAAGATGAAGTATTGAAATGTGCAGATGTGTGTGCAACCCATCTTAAAAATGCAGGTGCCGACAATGTTGAAGTATGCCAGACGAAGGGGTATCCTATCGTTTTTGGTGAAAAGATTTTAGATAAGAACCTGCCAACGGTTTTAGTTTACGGACATTATGACGTTCAACCGGCAGATCCATTAGAATTATGGAAAAAACCACCTTTTGAACCTTATATTGAAAAAACAGAACTTCATCCTGAAGGAGCAATCTTTGCCAGAGGTTCAGCGGATGATAAAGGGCAATTTTTTATGCATGTGAAGGCTTTTGAGGCAATGATGAAAACGAATACTCTTCCTTGCAATGTTAAATTTATTTTAGAAGGAGAAGAAGAAGTAGGATCCGTAAGTTTAGGAGATTTTGTAAATGAAAATAAAGAAAAGCTGGCTTGTGACTGTATTCTTATTTCAGATACACACATTTATAGTAACGAACAACCAACGGTAACTACGGGTTTAAGAGGGTTAAGCTATGTAGAAGTAGAGGTGGAAGGACCTAACAGAGATTTGCATTCAGGACTTTATGGTGGTGCTGTTCCTAATCCTATTCATGTGCTTTCGAGAATGATTGCCAAACTAATTGATGAAGATGGACACATTACAGTAGATGGATTCTATGATAATGTGGAGGTTGTTTCAGATGAAGAAAGAGCCGAAATGAATAAACTGAAAGATAATCCTGGGGAATTTAAAAAATCAATCGGATTAAAAGATATAGAAGGAGAAAAAGGATATACCACATTAGAAAGAACCTCTATCCGTCCAACTTTGGATTGCAATGGAATCTGGGGAGGGTATACAGGAGAGGGAGCTAAAACAGTGATTCCTTCAAAAGCTTTTGCGAAAATTTCAATGCGCTTAGTTCCTTATCAGACTCCGGAAGAAATTACTGAGAAGTTTACGAAATATTTTGAGAAAATTGCTCCGGATACCGTAAAAATAAAAGTAACTCCACATCACGGAGGAATGCCGTATGTTCTGCCTGTAGCAACTAAAGAGTTCTTAGCAGCCAAGCAAGCAATGGAATCTGCATTTGGAAAAGAGGTGCTTCCTTACAGAAGTGGAGGAAGTATTCCTATTACCTCTATGTTTGAAAAAGTTTTGGGCGCAAAGTCTGTATTAATGGGCTTCGGATTGGATTCTGATGCCATCCATTCACCTAATGAACACTACGGATTGTTCAATTTTTATAAAGGAATTGAGAGTATCCCTCTGTTTTTTGAAAACTATTCAAAATAATAGAATTTTTTGAAACATTACTTACTGGTCAGGTTGTACTGGTAGTAACAAAGATATTATTTAAGAGAATGCCTAAATTAGGTATTCTCTTTTTTTTGTTGTATTGTTATCCATTAAAAATATAATCTATGGTTTATTTTATTCATTAAATATTTAGATGTATAAAATGCTTATTTTCTAATGTTATGTTCTTTGTATTGTTTTATTTGTTTGTTGTTTGGTGAATTATTTTTGATTATTTGATTTATTTAATAAAATTTTTTTTAATCAAGAAAATAAAATATATTTACAATTTAAATTAAATTAAATATTATGAAGGAAATTTTTACATCTTTAGCGGTTGTAATACTTACAAGCGTTGCCCATTCTCAAGTTATTACACAAAATGCAGTTTCGAATACTGTATCACCTACAGGTTCTGTAGCGTGCGGAAGCCAGGCTAACGGCTATACTGCCGATAACTCTTATTACAGAGTATTTAAACTATCAGATTATGGTATTAATTACAGCTATAATATTACCAATATTGCATTTGGAGTACAGACTGCCAATACTACTTTCCCTGTAGAGGTTAATCTTTATACTTTGGTAGGTGCATTCCCAACTGGAACGCCGACTCTTTTAGGGACTACTAATGTTAATATAGCACCAGCTAATGCCGGTCAAATGGTAAGTACAGGAACAGCTTTATCGCAAACGGTTCCTGCTGGAGGAACATTTGTTGTTGAATTATATCATGATGGATCTACTGCTAATCCCCCTCAGTCTTTTTATTTAGGAACGCACCCGGGAGCGCAGACGGGTCTTTCTTACTTATCTTCAGAAACATGTGGAATAGATACGCCTATTGCAACAGGAACTGGAGCTCTAGCTGGATTTGCTTCAGCTAGATGGGTAATGACTATTACAGGACAGAATACTTTGGGTGTTACTGAGGTAATTAATTCAAAAGACCTGCAAATTTTTCCAAATCCGGTTAAAGATGTCCTGAAATTTAGATTTGGTAACAATTTGAAATCTGAAGCAATTGATATTTATGATATGAATGGAAGAGCTGTTACTTCTATTTCTAATAATAAAAATGTTAATGAAGTCAATGTATCAAGCTTTACAAAAGGGGCTTATATCTTAAAGGTAAAAGCTAATGACGGGAAAGTATATGTTCAGAAAATTCTTAAGGACTAATTCCTGACAAATCTTACACTATATAAAACGCTCTAATTGGAGCGTTTTTTTTATTTTAGAGAAATTAAAATTAATGACATGCTAGAGAATAAAGTGGCTTATATAACCGGAGGTACAAAAGGGATCGGTTTCGGAATTGCAAAAATATTGCTTAAAAATGGAGTTTCTGTTGCATTTTCGGGAAGGAAAAGAGAAGATGTTATGGAAGCTGAAAAGTTGCTTCTGCAATATTCGCCTCAGGTATTAGGAGTTGTTTCGGATGTCAGAAGTCTGGAAAGTGAAGAAGAGGCTGTAAAATCTATTATAGAGAAATTCGGTAAAATAAATTTTGTTATAGCTAATGCCGGACTAGGGATATTTAAGCCCGTGGATGAGTTAACATCCGAAGAATGGAACTCTATGATTGAAACTAATTTAACGGGCGCATTTTATACTTTAAAAGCTTCCGTGGAGGCACTAAAGAAAACGGAGGGATATTATATTACCATTTCAAGTTTAGCCGGAGCTAATTTCTTCGAAAACGGAACCGGTTATAATGCATCAAAATTCGGAGTAGTAGGGTTTACTCAGGCGGCGATGATTGATCTGAGAAAATATAACATCAAAACAACCGTGATAATGCCAGGTTCGGTAGCCACCAATTTTAATGGAAATATAGTATCTCAAAAAGATGAATGGAAAATCCAGCCGGAGGATATGGGGAATCTGGTACTGGATATTTTGAAAATGAATCCCAGGGTTTTACCCAGTAAGATAGAGTTTAGGGCAACAAAACCAGCCAGGTAAGTACTTCTAATGTATTGAATAATAAATTCATAAGTATTATGCATGCATAATATATTTTTTATTTATATTTACAGAAATTAATCAAACAAAATCTCTGCATAAAGGCATCGGGTTTTTATGCAATAAAAGGGAAATAATAAAATAGTACACATGAAAATATTAGTTTGTATTAGTAGTGTTCCGGATACTACTTCCAAAATTAACTTTACAGCAGATAAGTCTGCTTTCGACAAAAACGGAATTCAGTGGGTGATCAATCCTTTAGATGAATTTGCGTTGACAAAAGCGGTTAAACTTCAGGAGTCTCAAGGAGCTACAGTGACAGTAATTAATGTAGGAGATACTGCTACAGAACCTGTAATCAGAAAAGCATTGGCTATTGGAGCAAATGATGCAATAAGAGTAAACCTTGATCCTAAAGATAGCTATTCTACTGCTAAAGAAATTGCTGCAGTAGCTCAAAACGGAGGATATGACCTTATTCTTTGTGGTAAAGAATCTATTGATTATAACGGTGGTTCTGTTCCTGGGATGATTGCTCAGTTATTAAACCAGCCTTTCGTTAACGCTTCCGTAGGTTTAGACGTTAATGGAAGTGAAGCGACTGCTGTAAGAGAAATTGAAGGTGGGAAAGAAACTATTTCTGTAAAACTTCCTGCTGTTATTGCAGGTCAGAAAGGATTAGTGGATGAAAAAGATTTGATTATTCCTAATATGAGAGGAATTATGTCTGCAAGAACAAAACCATTACAGGTTGTTGAGCCATCTTCTTCAGAAGTGAAAGTTCAGGGAGTTTCTTATGATAGTGTTCCACCAAGAGCAGCTGTGAAAATGGTTTCTCCGGATAATCTGGATGAATTGGTAAGATTACTTCACGAAGAAGCTAAAGTGATCTAAATCTTTTAATTATTAAATTTTTTAATCTTTTAAATTTAAGAAAATGGCAGTATTCGTATACGCAGAAAATATAAACGGAGTTTACAAAAAAGCAGCTTTTGAGGCAGTCTCTTATGCTAAGGCTGTTGCAGATCAGGCTGGAGATACCGTTACAGCAATCTCTGTAAACCCTACTGATTCTTCAGATTTATTATATAAATATGGAGCATCAAATGTAATCAATATTAAAGACGAAGGTCTTAAAAACTTTTCAGCAAAAGCATTTGCTCAGGCAGTAAGTGAAGTAGCTGATGGAAATATTATTATTTTCCCACACACTACAGATGCATCTTCTATTGCTCCAATGTTGGCAGTGATGAAGAACTATTCTTTAATTACTAATGTTTTGGCAGCTCCGGAAAGCCTTTCTCCATTCCAGGTGAAAAGAAGAGCTTTCTCAGGAAAAGGATTTATGCATGCTAAAGCTGAAGGAAATGGAGTAATCGTTACGGTTTCTCAAAATGCTTTCGGAGTTAAAGAAAATGCAGTATCTGGATCTGAAGAGGTGAAAAATCTTTCAGTAGCTAACGAAGATACCAAAGTAATTTCTCATGAGCAAAGCTCAGGAAAATTAGACCTTAAAGAAGCTGAAGTTGTTGTTTCTGCAGGTAGAGGAATGAAAGGCCCTGAAAACTGGGGAATGATTGAAGATTTAGCTAACGTTTTAGGAGCTGCTACAGCTTGTTCTAAGCCGGTTTCTGATATCGGATGGAGACCTCATACAGAACACGTAGGGCAAACAGGTAAAGCTATTGCGCCTAATCTTTATATTGCTGTAGGAATTTCAGGAGCGATCCAGCATTTAGCCGGAGTAAACTCTTCAAAAACAATTGTAGTAATCAATAGTGATCCGGAAGCACCTTTCTTCAAATCTGCAGATTATGGAGTAGTAGGAGACGCATTCCAGATTATTCCTGCATTAACTGAAAAGATTAAAGCAATCAAAGGATAAAATTTAGTTTTATAACAAATAAAAAAATAAAAGTTCGGGTTTTCCGAACTTTTATTTTTGTCTAAAAATTAAAACCTACAATAAAAAATTAATTTATCTTTGTAGTTATGGATTATAAGCAACTAATTATTCGCGGGATATCGTACAGCCAGACCCAATCAGGGGCGTACGCATTATTATTGGAACATGAAGAAACACACATAAAATTACCAGTTGTTATAGGGAATTTCGAGGCACAATCCATTTCTCTTGGTCTGGAGAAAGATATTCATCCGCCGCGTCCTCTTACACATGATTTATTTACAAAATTTATAGTGTCAGCGAATTATGAATTGGTTTCAGTCATCATTTATCAAATCGTAGATGGTGTTTTCTTTTCAAATATTAATTTCAAAAATAAGGTAACAGAAGAAGAATTAATTCTGGATGCCAGAACCTCAGATGCCGTTGCAATGGCGGTACGATTTGATGCTCCTATTTTCACTACTCAACAAGTCTTGAACGAAGCCGGAATTCTTTTGGAACTGGAAGATGTTTCCAAAGAAGAACAATCATTCTCAGAAACAGTTCAAACCGAAGATAATTTACGTTCTCTTTCTATGGAAGAGCTTCAGAAATTACTCGAAGATGCTGTAAAAGAAGAAGATTATGATACTGCTTTAGAAATTCAGGAAGAAATCAAGAGGAGGAAAAAGAAAATAGACTAAAGAGATATTTACAACTAACTATGAATTTAAAATTACGACTTACCATCCTCAGCTTTCTGCAGTTTTTTGTTTGGGGGGCATGGCTGATTACGATGGCTAATTTTTGGTTCGGTACAAAACATTGGGAAGGGACTCAGTTTGGAGCTGTTTTCGGAACCATGGGGATAGCCTCTATTTTTATGCCGACCATCACCGGGATTATTGCCGACCGCTGGATCAATGCGGAACGTATTTTTTCGGCATTACAAATCCTTTATGGGATTGTTTTATTCATCTTACCACATACAGGAGACCCTGATTCTTTCTTTTATGTTATGCTTGTTGCGATGTGTTTCTATATGCCGACCATTGCTCTTGCCAATTCTATTTCCTATACGATATTAAAAAACAGTGATCTGGATGTAGTCAAAGACTTTCCTCCGATTCGGGTATGGGGGACGATAGGGTTTATTGTAGCAATGTGGATCACCAACCTTACAGGAAATAAAGCAACGGAAGGGCAGTTTTATATTGGCGGGGTAGTAGCCATCTTTTTAGGAATTTACGCACTTACTTTACCCAAGTGTCCACCACAAAAGCTAATCGACAAAAATGCACCTTTATCAGAACAGTTTGGGCTGAATGCATTTAAGCTTTTCGGAAATTACAAAATGGCATTATTCTTCTTATTTTCCATGCTTTTGGGAGCTGCATTACAGCTGACAAATGCTTATGGAGATGTTTTCTTAAGTGAATTTGCTCACTTTCCAAAGTATGAAAACTCCTTTGTTGTACAACGGTCAACAATCATTATGTCTATTTCTCAGGTTTCTGAGACTTTATTTATTCTTGCTATTCCTTTCTTTCTGAAAAAATTTGGAATAAAAAAGGTGATGCTGATGTCAATGTTAGCATGGGTTTTAAGATTTGCCTTTTTTGCTTATGGTATTCCGGATGGGTACGGTTTGGCTTTAATTATTCTTTCCTGCATTGTATACGGAATGGCTTTCGATTTCTTTAATATTTCGGGCTCTCTTTTTGTAGAGACTACTACTGATAAAAAGATTCGTTCTTCCGCACAAGGTTTGTTCATGATGATGACCAACGGCTTTGGTGCTGTTTTCGGAAGTTATATGGCAGGCTGGGCTATTGATAAATTTTTTACCCACAAGTTTACTAACGTATCAGATTTGTCTTCCTATTTAGAAACCACTCCTGATAATCCTGCGTTTTTAAGAATTTTGAAAGATTCATTTAATGCGGTGGTCAACTCTGATGGAACTTTGTCATCCATCGTTATGATGAAAGACTGGCAACAGATCTGGCTGTCTTTTGCTGCTTATGCATTGATATTAGCCATACTTTTTGCCCTTCTTTTTCAGCACAAACATGATCCGAAAGAAGTAGCTAATGTAAATCACTAATTTATTAAGCTTAGTATCGATATATTAAAATGCACCTTGCTAAAAGGTGCATTTTTTATTTTACAGAGAACCCTTTTCCAATTTTCCGTTTTGTAAATAGAAATAATTCATTGGTTACAGGGATCAGTTTATGGATGAAAAAAGTCCGGATTCTAATTTTTAATAGCCATGCTTTGATGAAAAACAAAAATAGGTTATCGATAGGAATAAGGATTTTTGATTTAACAATGTGATTTACAAGATTATGTGTTCGTTTTAAACATGCTTTTCGGACTGTGTTTTTTTTTGTATTTTGGTGCTTTAAGAAATATGAGAAATATTCAGTTCATAGGATTGGTATTGGTGATAGCTGGAAGCTTTTTACCATTGGTTCATATCCCTATTATCGGGAATTGGAACTACTGGAAATTGGATCACTATTTGGCAATTGCCTGTTGGATCCTCACTGCAGGTGCCCTTTTCGGACTGGTTAATAATCGTCCTAAAATGGTAAGGACTTTTGGTTTTTTGTTGATTGGGCTATTCATTTTTACGCTTATTGCCATTAAACTTCAGTCTTTGGATTATTTCAGCTTTCTGCCTTTTAAATCCTGGAGAGACACCTTTGCAGGTGTTGTAAAGCTGAAATGGGGCTGGATCCTTGAATTTTCAGGAGCTTTCTTATTATTATTGACAAGAAAAACACAAACATATGAAACATCTTAATTTTTTATTGATTACATTTCTATTAGCCGGTTTCACTGAAGTGAAAAGTCAAGGGAATACTTTTATTTCGGATGAGGAGACCAAGTGCACAAATATGAAAGAGGGAAAATTTTTACGCGTCGATACACCTGTTACTGAATGGGTAATGGTCATAAAAGACAATGTTCAGACCGAGTATTTTAATGACGGGAAAGATTATGTACGATCCAGGTTAGAATTTGTTTACGATTGTAATTATAGATCTATTGTCGTTGCGAAATCAAATGAGGAGAATCCGGTGAAACTAGGTGAAGTAAAGATTAATAAAATTGTGGCAACAGAACGTAATCTGATCAAAATATTATCCGAATGCGATCATAAGACTACAGAATTGATCTTAGATAAAGTAGAAAGTAATAATTAAACTCAGATAAAGTCAAAATTTTTACTAAAATTAAAAAATAGAATTATAAAAAAATGAAAGAAGTATTTATCGTTTCCGCAGTAAGAACACCAATGGGTAGTTTTATGGGTAGTTTATCAACTGTTCCGGCTACAAAGCTAGGAACTGTTGCCGTAAAAGGAGCATTAGACAAAATTGGTCTTGATCCTAAAAAGGTTCAGGAGATCTACATGGGGAACGTTTTACAGGCAGGAGAAGGACAAGCGCCGGCTCGTCAGGTTGCACTGGGAGCAGGACTTTCTATTGAAACGCCTTCTACTACAGTTAACAAAGTTTGTGCTTCAGGAATGAAAGCTGTAACGATGGCTGCACAGGCAATCAAGGCAGGAGATGTAGATGTAATCGTTGCTGGAGGTATGGAAAATATGTCTTCAGTGCCTCATTACTATAATGCGAGAATCGCTACAAAATTAGGAGATGTTAAAATGCAGGATGGAATGGTTCTAGACGGTCTTACAGACGTTTATAATAAAGTTCACATGGGAGTTTGCGCTGAAAAATGTGCAACGGATTACAGCATTTCAAGAGAAGATCAGGACCAGTTTGCGATTGAATCTTATAAAAGATCTGCAAAAGCATGGAGTGAAGGAAAATTCAAAGATGAGGTGGTTCCTGTTGAGATCCCACAAAGAAAAGGAGAACCTGTAATTTTTGCTGAAGATGAAGAATATAAATCAGTAAACTTTGACAGACTTCCGACGCTTCCGACAGTATTTAAAAAAGAGAACGGAACAGTAACGGCAGCTAACGCTTCAACATTAAATGACGGAGCTTCTGCTTTAGTGCTTGTTTCTAAAGAGAAAATGGAAGAATTAGGCCTTAAGCCATTAGCAAAAATAGTTTCTTATGCTGATGCAGCTCAGGAACCTGAAAACTTTACGACGGCTCCTGCAAAAGCTTTACCTATTGCTCTTAAAAAAGCGGGTCTGGAAATTTCAGATATCGACTTCTTTGAATTCAATGAAGCGTTCTCTGTAGTTGGTTTAGCTAATAATAAAATCTTAGGATTGGATGCTGCTAAAGTAAATGTAAACGGTGGAGCGGTTGCTTTGGGACATCCACTGGGAAGTTCAGGTTCAAGAATCATCGTTACTTTAATTAACGTATTAAAACAAAACAACGCAAAATATGGTGCTGCTGCTATCTGTAATGGAGGTGGAGGCGCTTCTGCTATTGTTATTGAAAATATATAACATTCTGTTTTAGAGTGTTCTACCATTAAGAAATAGATAAATTTTATAAATTTTCATCCATTTCTTAATGGTTTTTCTATTTTTGTGCAACTAATATTTATTTCACATGTCTGAAATTGAGAATCAACAACCTAAAAATATAAAGAATAATCCTAAGATTATGAAGGCCTGGGCCGTTTACGACTGGGCTAATTCGGTATATTCTCTGGTAATTACTTCTACTATTTTTCCTATTTACTATTCTATTCTTACCACTGCGTACGAAAAGAAAGAATATGTAACCGAAACAAAACAATGGATTGATGTCCCGGTAAGACACTTAATAAAAATCTTTGGAAAAGAATATCAGCCGGACGCTGTGTATGGTTATTCATTGACGATATCTTTCTTTATTGTGGTTTTGCTTTCTCCGTTTTTATCTTCTTTGGCAGATACCATTGGGAATAAAAAATCATTTTTGCAGTTTTTCTGCTATTTGGGAGCAACGTCTTGTATGGGATTAGCCATGTTTACGGGAATGCATAATGTCTTTTTAGGATTGCTCTTCAGTATTACTGCAAGTGTGGGGTTCTGGGGTAGTTTGGTATTTTATAATTCATTTCTCCCTGATATAGCAACACCTGACAAGCAAGATGCCCTTTCCGCTAAAGGATATGTGTACGGATATCTCGGATCTGTTGTTTTAGTGGTAATCTGTTTAATATTGATTCAGGTTTTTGCTAAAGGAGCGGCTCAGCAGCTATTATTTACAAGGATCAGCTTCCTGTTAACAGGAGCATGGTGGTTTGGTTTTTCCCAGTACACATTTAAACATTTACCTCAGTTTGGGAACGTTAAGGACAAGCTTCCTAAAGATCTGGTTTTATTAAATTATAAGAACATCTTTAAAAAGCATGAAGAGCAAGGTGGCTTTTTTGAGGTTTTTAAGGACAATATGAGCTTTTATAAAGATATTGCTAAGGAAAGCTTCCATGAGCTTTTTAAAGTGGGAAATGAGCTCTTTAAAGACAAAAATTTAAAATTCTTTTTATCCAGTTTTTTCTTTTACAGTGTAGGGATGCAGACTATTTTTTTGATGGCTACATTGTTTGGTAAAAGTGAAATCAACCTCGCTCAGGATAAGCTTATCGGAACCCTTTTGGTTATTCAGATTGAAGCGATTATAGGTGCGGTGATTTTCTCGAGACTTTCTAGAAAGATAGGAAATAAGAACGTTATCTCGATTGCTATTGTATTATGGATTGTAGCTTGTATTTGGGCATTCTTCTTAAATAAGGAAAACCCTACGGTAGAATATCAATTCTATGGAGTTGCTGCGGTAGTAGGGCTTGTGATGGGTGGTTTACAGGCTATGTCAAGATCTACTTATTCAAAACTTTTACCAGAAGACTCAATGGAGAATACGACGTTCTTCAGCTTCTATGATGTATTAGAGAAAATAGCGATTATTATAGGAACATTTATATTTGCAACCCTTATTGAGCATTTTAATAATATGCGTATAGCAGCTCTTTCTATGACCTTGTTTTTTGGAGTTGGATTGGTATTAATCCGATTTCTGAAAGTCAAAACACTTAAGAGCCGGGATACTTTATAAATAAAAACAAAAAATTAAAAGACGTTAGAAATAACGTCTTTTTTTATGACCATCCAAAAGTTGGTATACTAATAAATGATGGGTTTTTAATGTGTTTTTTTTAATTAAACTATATTTTTGTTGTATTTAAATCTGCTATTTGCTGTAAATTGTGATAATTAATCACATGATGTGGAATTTTTTTGTTTATTTGTATTAATTAATAATATGATAATGATAAAAAAAATTCTACTTCTTAGCATTTTTCTATGCTTTATTTTAAGTTTTTCTCAAGGTGTAAGACCTGTAGCCCAAAAAATATCAGAATATCACCATCAGGGCAAAAGTTTTGCAGGATATGATTTGTTTGAAGTTAATAAAGCTTCATCAAAAATGACTGAATATAAAAGAGCAGCTACGGATATTACAATGATGACTATTAGTTCTGCTGAGCTTAAAAGACTTGTTAAAGAGAAACCTGAAGTGATTGAAATGTCATTTCCATTCCAGGGAGATAAAAAAATTACTGTTGAATTATATAAAAACCAAATTTTCACCAGTAATTTTAAGGTAACTACCAATAAGGGAGAAATTATACCTTATACTCCTGGAGTATATTACCAGGGAATTGTAAAAGGAGATCAAACATCAGTGGTTGCATTTAGTTTCTTTGACAATGATGTGGTAGGAGTAGCGTCAACGTCTGTTCTGGGAAATGTTATCGTTGGAAAAGTGAAAAATTCTGAAGATTTCGTTAGTTATTCTGAATCTAAACTGACAGGAGCCAATCCATTTGTTTGTGGGGTAGATGAATTGAAGGAAAATCAGAATCAAAAAATCGCATTTGATCCCGGAACGAGCAAAAAAGCGGTAACGGAAAACTGTGTAAGAATTTATTACGAAGTTTGCTATAAGCCTTACCAAAATAATGGTTCCGACCCTGTTACAGTGACCAACTGGCTTACAGCAGTCCACAACAACATCGCAACACTCTACAATAATGATGATGTAAAGGTAGCATTAAATGAAATTTTTATCTGGACAACAGCTGATCCTTATACTGGAGCTCCAGGTGCTAATCTTAGTAGTTTTAGAACTAACAGGCCTACATTCAATGGAGATTTGGCTCATTTGATTAATGCTCCTGCTACAACAAGTGTTGCGTATCTCAATTCACTTTGTACGGGAAATAAATATGCTTATTCAGGGATTTCACAAACTTATTCCAATGTACCTGTGTACTCCTGGACGATACAGGCCATGACTCATGAAATGGGACATAGTCTGGGTTCTCCTCATACCCACGCATGTGCATGGAACGGAAATGGAACGGCAATTGACGGATGTGGAGCACAAGCAGGATATAGTGAAGGATGTAATGGTCCGATTCCTTCAACTACAGTTAAGGGAACCATTATGAGCTATTGCCATTTAATTTCAGGTGTAGGGATTAGTTTTAGCAACGGATTTGGCCCTCAACCGGCAGCACTGATCAGAAATACAGTAGACTCCAAAGCTTGTTTAGGGACTAACTGTACAACAGCTTGCAGTACTACCATTACTGCGATGAATATCTCGAATGTTACAGTAAATGCAGCGAATGCATCTATTACCGATGCTGTTTCTACATCATGGAAATATAAACTTACCACGATGGATGGCACTGTTGTAACATCAGGTAATACCACAACACAAAATCTTAATTTAACCAATCTCCAGCCAGCGACTTATTATAAGCTTTTAGTTGGTTCAAGCTGCTCAGGATCTAACGCCTATCAAAGGTCACAAATCTTTTTGACAGATGCTGACTGGTGTGGAGATGCTCTTTTTACCGATACAGGTGGAACTACAGGAAGTTATGGTGATAATGAGACTATTGTCAAAACATTTTATCCAAATTCCGGTTCAGCTCTCACTTTGAATTTTACAGAGCTTGCTCTGGAAGAAGATTATGATTATTTGTATATCTACAACGGACCTTCTACTACATCACCATTGTTTGCCAATGGTACATTAACAGGAAATACACTTCCGGGCCCATTTACTTCGACTCATTCGAGTGGGGCAATTACCGTAAGATTTGTTTCAGATCCTGGAGTGACGGAAGATGGCTGGAAAGCTAATTTCTCATGTGCTGTTTTAGGAATTGAAGAGGTTAGTACCAAAGATAATACGGTAAATATTTTTCCTAATCCTGCAAAAAATATGATCACTATTTCATCAAAAGAAAATCTGAAATCGTATAAAATGTATGATGCAGCCGGAAGAGTAGTTTTATCATCTTCTTCATTGAAAGGGAATAAACTTGAAGTTAATATCTCTTCAGTTCAGACTGGAAATTACGTGGTTTCTGTAGAAACAGATAAACAAACCGTTATCAAGAAATTAATCAAACAGTAATATAATTCCTGTTGTTATCGATCAAAGCCTGAATTTATCAGGCTTTTTTCATGTCAGGCTAAATAGCCATAAAAGGTGAAAAGATTTAGCATAATGGTCTTCTAACAATAAAAAATATAGGAATTCGGCCTGAATTTTGCTTATATTCAGCAGAATAATTTTAAATTTGCAAAAAGATTTATTGTCAAATGACGAACCCTCTATTTTATGCTAAAATAATTCTGTTTGGAGAATATGGGATGATAGAAGACTCTCAGGGTCTTGTTGTACCTTATAGCTTTTATAAAGGAGCCTTAAAATTCTCTGATCTGAATTCCGATTTTGAGCTGAAATCTAATCAGCACCTGCAGAAATACTCTGATTTTCTTGCGGAACTTGACCTGTCTGATGATTTCAAACTAAATATTGAAAGTTTTAAAAACGATATTTCAAACGGACTTTTCTTTGATTCTAATATCCCGCAAGGATATGGAGTGGGAAGTTCAGGAGCTCTGGTAGCTGCTATTTTTGAGAGATATTCAGTGAATAAACTTAATCCGGATACTATTTCAAAAGATAATCTGAAGAAATTAAAAGCTGTTTTTGGCGAAATGGAGAGCTATTTCCATGGTAAAAGTTCTGGAATGGATCCTTTGATCTGTTATATGAATCTGCCTATTCTTATTGAAAATAAGGAAAATCTGGACAGAGTTTCAATTCCTGATGGAGAAGAAGGTAAGGGAGCTATATTTCTTATAGATTCCGGGATGACAGGAGAGACAGGACCTATGATTCAGATTTTCTTTGAAAAAATGAAAACCGAAGGATTCCGTAAGACACTAAAAGAAGAATTTATCCGTTATAATAATGCTTGTATCGAATCTTTTCTGAAAAAAGATATGAATCCTTTCTTCAGAAATTTAAAAAAGCTTTCCCATTGGGCTTACGAACATTTCCGTCCGATGATTCCTGAAAGTATTTTTAATATCTGGAAAAAAGGACTTGATTCCAATGCATATTATCTTAAACTCTGCGGAAGCGGTGGTGGCGGTTATATTTTAGGTTTCACCAAAGATTATGAAAAGGCAGAAAAAATGCTTGATGGCTTTAATAAAGAAATTATTTACAGATTCTAAATATATTGGGAATGAATTCTGAAAAAGAAACTTTCCAATCAAAAAACTTTATATCTAAATCTTTATTTTATAGATTCTCACAATTCGTGGGCTTTCTCTTGGGAGCAAGGTTCTTTGTGGCTGCTTTGCTTACATTTGCCTTGTATGTTTCTACATTTTTTCTCTTTAATCAAGAGGAAAGCTTCAGAAAATTTGTCTTCGATTTTAAAGTCCATGGAATTATTTTCTGTACTGTTCTTACCATTTTGGCCGGAGGTATTATTAATCAATTCTATGATTTTGAAAAAGACCATGTAGTAAAACCATTTCGCACAAGGCTTCAAAGCTTTATTTCCCAAAAATATTTCTTATATGCTTATTTGTTTTTAAGCATTATTTCTTTAGGAGTGGCATGGTTTATTTCCCATAATGTTTTTATTTTCTTTCTGGTTTATCAGTTTTTTATGTGGTTTTATAGCCATAAGCTGAGCCGTATATTATTCCTGAATAACCTTACTTTTGTAAGTCTTACCCTTTATCCTTTTTTTGGAATGATGGTATATTATGAAACTTTTTCCAGAAAAGTTCTCTTAATGGCCATATTTCTTTTTCTTATCCTTTTATGCATAGACATCGTAAAAGATACCCTTACAAAAAGTGTAGATAAGGCATTCGGATATACTACAATTCCTAATTTTTTTAAAAACAAAACAGCGAAGATCATCATCATATCCTTGTTGATAATTACAATGGCAGTATCTATGAAACTGATTACCAAAACGGGAATTACAGGATTTATGGCCTATTACTTTGCCGGAGGGATATTTATTATGATTCTTTGCATCTATCTTATGCTTACTTACACCCGAAAGAGCAAGTTCGTTACACTCAATATATTAAGACTTTGGGTATTTGTAGGAATTGTTGCAATGCTTTTAAACGGAATTGAGAGTAAATTATAAAAATATTTTTTAAAAAGACTGAGGTTATTATTACCTTTGCAAAATTAAATTTAATAAAAAGGAATGCCCATTTTTAACGATACTAAAGTTGCATTTGCAGATAAAACAGATGCCCAATTGAAAAAAGCATATTGGATGTTTAAAATGATTGAACAGCCAGCTTTAACAAGTGTTGGAACCTCTATTCTTAATTTTACGGTTCATCATAATTTTCCGTTCGTTACAGGAATTGTTAAGAATACTTTATTCGAGCAGTTTTGCGGTGGTGAAACACGGGAAGAAAGTATGAAAGTAGTAAAGCAACTTTTCAAAAGAGGAGTTGGAAGTATTTTCGATTATTCCATTGAAGGAAAAGAAGATGAAGAAACGTTTGATGCGGTATGTAAGGAGATTAAAGATATCGTACGATTTTCCGTAGGTAATCCGGCTATTCCTTTTATCGTTTTTAAGCCTACTGCTTTCGGGAGAATGGATCTGTATGAAGCTGTGGGTAAAAATGCAGAATTGACGACAAGCCAGAAAGAAGAATGGGAAAGAGTTGTTAAAAGATTTGATGAGGTTTGTAAGCTTTGCCATGAACATGATAAGAAAGTTATGGTAGATGCGGAAGAAACCTGGATGCAGGATGCAGCTGATCATCTTTGTGAAGAGATGATGGAGAAATATAACCAGGAGAAACCTATTGTCTGGAATACCATTCAGATGTATAGAACAGGAAGGCTTGAGTATATGGAAGAACATTTACAAAGGGCAAGAGAAAAGAACTACTTCATCGGCTATAAAATTGTTCGTGGTGCCTATATGGAAAAAGAAAGAGCAAGAGCAGAGCAGAGAGGCTATGCAGACCCGATCCAACCTACCAAAGAAGCTACCGATAAAAATTACAATGCCGGAATTGATTTTGTGATGAACCACCTGGATAAAGTTTCTGCGTTCTTTGGAACCCATAATGAGATTTCTTCCGAGTTGGTGATGGATAAAATGAAAACCAAATCTCTCGAAAACGGGAATCCTCATGTTTATTTTGGACAGCTTTACGGGATGAGCGATAACATTACCTTCTATTTGTCAGATAAGGGCTACAATGTGGCTAAATATCTTCCTTATGGACCTGTAAAGGATGTTGTTCCGTATCTTACAAGAAGAGCCCAGGAAAATACTTCTGTTGCAGGGCAAACAGGAAGAGAGCTGGGACTTATCAAAAAAGAATTGGAAAGAAGAAAAAGCAATAGATAATTTATTGTAATCATAAAAAAAGAGGCAGTCTCAAAATGAGATTGCCTCTTTTTTGTTTTAACTACGAACGTGTCAAAAAAATTCGTGTATTCGTGGCTAAAAAAGAATGCGCATATATTTATTCAATATGAGATTCAGTTTCTGATTTTCAAAGCAACATTTTTATGCAGCTCCAAAAATTCTGCTAAATCATTTTTTAAGGTTCAAAACTTTCGAATTTTCCGTTTTCGTAGAATAAAACAATCCTTTTTATTTTATGACTTTGATTTCCAATAACTTGACTAATGATTTGTTCATTTGATCTTTCTAATCGCTGAGAATCCTTTATTTTTTCCTGTGATGTACCTTGATGAGCTATACTTGATTCTCGGGAGGTCGGTTTTGGACTGCTTATTTCTGCTTCTTCAATACCAAAATCATCATCATTGTTCATCATCGTAAATAAATCGGGAAGAGAAGTAGGCTTAACCTTATCCTCTTCAATTTCTTCCTGTGCTTTGATAGGAGCTTCCGGTAATTCAGACTTTAGCATTTCACCTTCACCATTCACCAACCAGTCCCAAAGAATCTCAGGGAAGTGTGATTTTATTTTTATGATAAACTCCAGGGAAGGCTTGTTCCTTCCTGATGTAATATGCGAAATAGAAGAACGCTGTACATCTACCTCGTCTGCAAATTCAGAAGGAGTCAGTTTAGAGTATTCGATAACTTTTGAAATTCTTTCATTTAAACTCATAAAAATAAGCTTTTAATCATTTTACAAATGTAAAAATATAATTTACAATTGCAAAATACAAATGTAAACAATTTTCAACTTATTCAGTATACAAAAGTAAACGATGTATTTTACTGATAAACAATAATTTATAATGTTGATAAAATTTAATCTCTATTTTTAATAAACAATTTATCCTCAAATTACATTTTTAAAAAGTAGACTTAAAGTAAAAGATGAGGTAAATATTTTATTGGTATTTCTCTGGTTGAATAACTTCGGTAAACATCCTATTGATGGTATTGTACTAATGTTTTTAATGTTAATTATACGTATATAGAGTAGGAGACTGGCTAAATAGCTGATTATATAGATAAATGATCAATTCATCCTATTATTATTAACCTGCTAAATGCCCAAAACCTCTTATATACCCTCATTTCATAAGTTTCTTAAGATAAAGGACCATGAGACGATATAAGGCCAATTAATGGAACAGTTAGGTAATTTTGTAAAATCTAAAATCGATCAAAATTTAAGAGCTAAATTCAAAATTTATTAACAATTTACATTTGTATATAATGCAAGTAACATACTTTTTCCACACTTTTTCATGTTTAAGTTAGTTACGCTCATTTGTTGATAAATAGAGTTTTAATCACTTAAAGTAAGGTTATAATTATAATTTATATAAACATTATAATATATTGAATATTATCTACTTGAATAATAGTAATTAAATTATTAGCAATCCACAATTTTATCCACAGACATTCTGTCTATTTACAATGTTTAATAAAGTTACAAATGTTAATTTCTTTTTCTGCTTAAAAATGGCTATTTTTGACTCTTGTAAATTATTATTCAAATGAAATTTGAACAGATCTACCGTGAGAATACCGATTTTCCTAATCGCTATATTTCCCCTGAAAAATTATTTTCTTACCTACAGACGAATCTCAGCGATTATATTCAAGAGATTGGAAAGTCATATCTTGAAAAGCCTATTTATAAATTAAGCAAAGGAACCGGTAACCTATCTGTTCTGGCTTGGTCGCAGATGCATGGAAATGAGTCTAACGCTACGCATGCAATGCTGGATCTGCTAATCAGCTTGGATAATGCTCCTGAACTGAAAGAAGAATTATTTACTAAAATCAAGCTGGATTTTATCTTTATGTTAAATCCAGACGGATCGGAAAGATGGACCAGACTTAATGCTGCAGATATCGATCTGAACAGGGATTTTCACAATGAAGCCAGCAAGGAAATTAAATTTCTTAAGAATATGGTTTCTGCGCATCCGTATGATTATGCATTAAACTTACATGAGCAGAGGACGATCTTTACCACTGACGGAATCCATCCGGCTACCCTCTCTTTTTTAGCCCCATCGGAAGATGAAGAGCGTACCGTTACGCATAACAGGAAAAAATGTATGGCAGTTATCGCCAGTGTTTATAATCATCTTAAAGAGTTAATTCCAAATCAGATCGGAAGGTATTCTGATGAGTTTTATCCTACATCTACAGGGGATAACTTTATTAAGGCAGGAATGCCGACTATCTTATTTGAAGGGGGACATTTTGTAGATGACTATACAAGGAAGGGAACACGTAAATACTATACTATTGCGCTTTACTACGCTTTGAAAGCAATCAGTGAGCTAAACTCTGATATTACGGGATGGGAATCTTATCTGGATATTCCTGAAAATAAAGAAACACATTACGATATTATATACAGGAATGTGAAACTGAATACAGATCATCATTGTGTGTTGGATATTGCAGTTCAGTACAGGGAAGTAAAAGAAGATGGAAAAGACGATATTTCTTTTATTCCTTTTGTAATGGAGGTGGGAGATGTAAAGAAAAAGAACGGATGGCTGGAAATAGACTGTGCAGATAAGAAATTTGTTTGTTCAACGAAATATCCCAAACTGGATGAAAAAGTAAATTTTACAATTGAAGAATAAAATAAAAAGCGGAACAATTTGTTCCGCTTTTTTTATCTAACCCTAAGGCTGTTAATTCACTACCTTAATTCCATTAGCTACAAACCTGATTTCTTCTTTAGGCTTTGTAATGGCATCAATTTCAGATTGTGGTTTCTTAGCGTCTTCTGCGTAATGCTTTTGTTCATCAACTGAAATTACTTTCCTTTCAGCATTGCCTTCTAATACTACATTTTTCCCTTTGAGAGCAGTAGGAACAAAAAAGGCGTAGTCTTTCATTTTAACGAAAAACTGAGAATCATCTTCAGTCTGTATCGTCAGCCAGCACCCTTTTTTCTCACAAACGTCAGTTACCTTGCCCTTAATTGCTACATTTTCTACTTTTTTATTATCTTTTTTAAGTTTTTTACCTAGTTTATCAACAGAAATTGCTTTAGATTCTGATGTAGAAGCTACTCCAGCTCCGTAGGTGTCTCCTATAACAGCATTTCCGGCCGGAGGAGAAAATTTCTTGGGTGAGGTTTCTTGCGCAAATGTTAGCGTAGAAGCACTGATTGCTACTGCAAATAGTATAATGTTGAATTTCATTTTTATTATTTTTTCCAAAAATAACAATAATAAATGAATTAATAAGTGCGAAAAACTTGTTAAAAAACAGCTGTAATCCCAAATTTAAAACAAATTTCAAAATCGAATGCTTATTTGTTTATATTTGAAAACTTTAAATAACGTATGCAGAAAAAATTAAAACTTTGGGATGCCATTATGCTGGTAATGGGTTCCATGATAGGAAGCGGAATCTTTATTGTAAGCGCCGATATGATGCGGAATTTAGGCTCTGGATACTGGATGATCGTGGTATGGGTAATTACAGGCATAATGACAGTAGCCGCAGCGATAAGTTATGGAGAGCTTTCTGCCTTATTTCCTAAAGCAGGAGGGCAGTATACCTATCTTAAAGAGATCTTCGGGAAGAGGATGGGATTCTTATATGGATGGGGACTTTTTACAGTTATTCAGACCGGGACAATTGCTGCTGTAGCAATGGCTTTTGGTAAATTTACCGCTTATCTCGTACCTGCTCTTAATGATGCCCAACCTATTTTTCAAAGTGGTGAATTTAAAATTACCTGGATACAGATATTAGCAATAGCGATTATTATCTTATTGACGTATATTAATACCAGAGGAGTGGAAAGTGGTAAACTGCTTCAGAATATTTTTACAGGGTCTAAAATCATTGCATTATTAGGCTTAATTGCGGCTGGTTTCATATTGGTTGATTTCTCACACCTTTCCGAAAACTTTGCATCCGGTTATGAGGCTTTCAGTAATCTTAAAAAAGATGCAGGAGGAGATTTTCTTAAGAATGGATGGGAACCAATAGGAGGAATGACTTTGTTAGGTGGGATTGCTGCAGCGATGGTGGGGTCTGTTTTCAGTTCAGTGGCCTGGGAAAGCGTAACTTTTGTATCCGGAGAGATTGATAATCCAAAGAAGAATGTCGTAAAATCAATGATTTTTGGTACATCAGCAGTGATGATCCTCTATATAGCCGTAAATTTTGTTTATCTGAATTCGCTTGACAGAGATTCTATTGCATTTGCAGCCAATGACAGGGTAGCGGTTGCTGCATCCCATCATATTTTTGGCAGTGCAGGAACCGTCATTATTGCTTTATTGGTGATGGTTTCTACATTTGGATGTGATAACGGTCTGATTCTGGCAGGTGCAAGGGTTTTCCAAACCATGGCAAAAGATGGAATGTTCTTTCAGGCGGCAGAAAAAAACAATAAAAATGAAGTTCCCGGAAATGCATTATGGATGCAGGGGGTCTGGGCTTCCCTTTTATGCTTAAGTGGTCAGTACGGAAATCTACTGGATATGATTTCCTTTGTTATTGTTCTGTTTTATATGATTACTGTTTTTGGCGTCATTTACCTAAGATTTAAACAACCTGATCTTGAGAGACCTTATAAAACGTGGCTCTATCCTGTTACCCCTATTATTTACTTACTGATAGGAGCAGGTTTCTGTATTTTATTGCTGATTTATAAACAACAATATACCTGGCCGGGATTCGTACTTGTTTTACTGGGATTACCGGTTTATTATTTTATCAACAGAAATAAAAAGGCCAGAGAATAGCTTTAATAAAAAGAATATTTCTGCTGATCTGAGTCTATCATGTAATTGCGGCTTCCAAAACTATTTGGAAGCCGTAAATTTTAAATCATTTTTAAATTCGGATAATATATTATTTCCTGAAAATGTTTAAATTGGTATTTTGTTTTATATCAATTAAACCATGAAGTAAAAACAAAGTTGACTTATGGACACACCAAATTACAGAATGCCTTTTGTTCCATCAACATTAATGTCCGAAGGAGGAAGTATTGATACCTGCGACATGGGAGAGAGCATCGCCCATAACATTATGCTGCTGATCACAACCAAAAAAGGCGAAAACAGATATGATGAAAATTACGGAAACGATGTTTGGAATCTTGAATTCGATAATGGAGTTACAAGCGCTGTTTGGGAAAACATTTTTATTAAAAGTCTTAAAAGACAGATACAGGAATATGAACCCAGAATTGTTCAACCGCAAATTGACGCTCACATCCAAATTGTAGAACATAGCTATGACACCAAAGAACATACGGAAATCAAGAAAAAAGTGAAGATTGCCATTAATGCCAAAATGGAGGCTACGGGTGATCGGTTCAGTTTTTCCACAGAATTATTTCTGAGTCCGATGTCTATTGATTAATATGTAATTAGAATTATGAATTTAGATCAGAATATTTATTCCAAAGAATCCGTAAAAGCAAGAATGCTTCAAAATGCGACCAAAGTCTGGGGATTAAAAAGTCCACAGTCTTTAGATCCTTTTGTGAAATTGCTAATCGATGCATTCAGTACGGAGATTTTTAAAGCAAATAACGAAATACAAACAGTAAATGCCAGAATCCTTGAAAAACTGGCTAAATTACTGACCCCATCTATTTATACTCATCCTATTCCTTCACATGCTATAGCATTTACCCAGCCTTATGAATCTTCCGAGATCTTATTGGGGCATACGGAGTTTTTTTTCAGAAAGCAAATGACTTCAACGGTAAAGTCGGAATCGGATAAACAGATCAATATTCCTTTCACACCTATCGGAAATGTAAGAATTAATAAGGTGCAAACTTCAGTCATGTTTGTTGGGAATACTTGTTACAGTATTGATGAAAGACTGAATAAAATTCCTATCGCAAGGTTTCAGGGGAAACCTGAAGATTACAGGAAAATAACTATTGGAGTTAATGTATCTAAATATACAAGTGAAAATTTTCCTAAATATTTAAGCTTGTTTTGCTCGAATCCTGCTTTTGAACATCTTGATTTTGTGTATAAGCTTTTACCTTACCTTACTGTTTCCAGTAATGGAAATCCTTTATTTGTGAGAGAAGGATTGTCTTATCTTAAAAACTCGCAGACTGAAGGTTACGAACAAATGTTTCGGGAACAATCAATCAGAACAAAAACGATAGAAGATATCAAGAGTATTTATCATCATAAATTTATTGAAATAACCGGGCTGTCTGGCAGTTTATTTTCTGATACAGGGCAGCTTCCTCAGAATCTGGATTTCCTTGAAGGCAGAGAAGAGATCGAAAAATATATTGAAGGGAAACGATTTCTGTGGTTAACCTTTGAATTTCCTCCTCAATTTTCGGCTGAAATTCTGGATAATTTTTCATTTGTATTCAATGCTTTTCCTATTTATAACAGAGGATGGAAAAAAACGGAATATAGTCTGGATATTATGGGGAATAATATACCTCTGGTGACGGATGAAGGTGAACACTTTTTATATGTAGATGAGGTCCAGGATGGAGAAGGAAGAAGATATACCGAAATTCCTTTTACTCCGGCTGATGATTTGAAGAAAGGATTGTACACTGTGAGAAAAGGGGGCATGGAACGGTTTACCAATAGAAATGCCGTCGATATGATTGCAAACGTATTAGAACTGACCAGAGATGAAATTGCGGCATTTTCTCTTTTGAACAGAGATAATGTGAAAGGAGTACTAAGTGAGATGTCGGATAAGATGAAATCAATGGTACAAAAGGTTAATAATGCTAAAAGAAGTATTAAGCAGGAGCTGAACTATGTTATTATGGAACCTGTCGAAAAAACAGATCATACTTATGCTTCTTTCTGGATTACCCATTGTACACTGGCTAATCATATGCGTCCGGGAACGGAGCTTTCCAATCAGTTAAAATCACAAACACTGGTACTTCTTACGGAAACTATTGGCGGTGCAGAAGAGCAAAAAGGAACAGATAGTATTCAGGCCTATAAATATGCCTTAACGACAAGAGATAAGATTATTTCCCTGGAAGATGTTAAAAACTATTGCAGAATGGTTTTAAAAGATGAGGTAAAAGAAGTAAGGGTGAAAAGAGGAACCATGATCAGTAATAAACCTAAAGAGGGATTCGTGCGAACGGTTGAAATTGAAATTATTCCACAGAACTATACTTTTTATGGAAGAGCTTACTGGGAAAACATGGCCAATATTCTCCGGAATCAAATTATTTCAAAAGCCATAGATGGGATTGAATATATGGTTCGGGTGAGCAATGAGGATACAGATTTTTTTGAGAATTAATTGAAAATAAGCTATAGAGAAGAAGGCCGGTAATGATTTATCGGCTTTTTTATTTTAATAGACCTGCCTAATCCGCATGATTTGAGAGAATTAGTAAAATTGTTGTATCATTGATTTTACAGATGTTTTAAACACAAAGTCGCAAAGTATTTTAGAAGAAACATGTTTTTAAGACGCAAGGGCGTTTCACTTAGCAAGGGCTAAATGTTTTTATTATCCCGCAGATTTCACAGATGTTTTAAACGCAAAGTCACAAAGTATTTTAGAAGAAACATGTTTTAAGACGCAAAGGCGTTTCACTCAGCGAGGGCTGAATGTTTATTATCCCGCAGATTTCACAAATAACACAGATGATTTTTATTACGGTGAGTAATCCATATTGAAGAATATATCTGTTTTTGAAACTTTCTGAGAAAATCACATTCTGATACGAGATGATCTTAAATAAATAAGGAACAATAACGATAGACATTTTCCATGTACTTTTTAACGTATAAATTTCATAAAATTCCGTATTTTTGCACTTTGTGATTTTCAGGTAAAATCATTCCCAAATTATGAGTAAATCAACAGAATATATAGAAGTTTACGGTGCCCGTGAGCATAATCTAAAAAATATTAATGTAAAAATTCCACGTAATGAATTGGTCGTAATTACCGGTCTTTCCGGGAGTGGAAAATCGTCATTAGCTTTTGATACGATTTTTGCTGAAGGGCAACGCCGTTATATTGAAACATTTTCAGCTTATGCACGTCAGTTCCTTGGAGGCTTGGAACGTCCCGATGTTGATAAAATTGAAGGACTTTCTCCTGTAATTGCCATAGAACAAAAAACGACGAATAAAAACCCGCGTTCCACTGTAGGAACCGTTACTGAACTTTATGATTTTCTTCGTTTATTGTATGCAAGAGTTTCAGATGCATATTCAATGTCTACAGGGAAAAAGCTGGTAAGTTATACGGAAGATCAGATTCTTGAAACCATTAAAGAAAACTATAAAGGTGAAAAGCTTATGCTGATGGCTCCGGTTGTTCGTTCCAGAAAAGGGCACTACCATGAGCTTTTTGTTCAGATGGCAAAAAAAGGATACGGACAGGCAAGAATTGATGGTGAGCTACAGGATATTGAATATGATTTAAAATTGGATCGTTATAAGACTCACGATATTGATATTGTAGTCGATCGTTGGATCATTGGGGAAAGCGCATCCGAAAGTAGAATGGAGAAGTCGTTGAGAACAGCGATGGAAATGGGTGAAGGGATTATCGGTATTCAGAAATTAGGAGGTACGGATATCGAGTATTTCTCAAAGAACCTCATGGATGCTGAGACCGGACATTCTCTGGCGCTGCCTGAACCCAATACTTTTTCATTCAATTCTCCAAAAGGGAGTTGCCCGGACTGTAAAGGACTTGGAACAATTAAAAAAATAAATACGGATTATTTTGTTGATAATCCAAAGCTATCCATCAACCAAGGGGCTTTATTACCATTAGAAGATATCAAGTCTAATAAATGGATCTTAGCACAGATTAAAAGTATTCTTGAAATTTTTGGCCTTGGATTGACAACTCCAATGAAAGATATTCCTGAAGAGGCATTAGACTATATATATAACGGTTGTCATAAAGAATTCAATAAAGATCTTAAGTATGCCGGGATTACTAAAAAGATAAAAATCAGCTTTGATGGATTGATTCCTTTTATGGAAGAGATTATTGAAGAAAAGGAATCTTATGAAGGAGTTCTGCTGGAAAGGCATTTTACAACAGAAGAAACTTGTCCTGAATGTCATGGTACCCGTTTACAGCCGTCAAGCTTAAGTTTTAAAATCGATGGAAAAAATATTGCTGAGGTCAATGCGTTGAGCCTAGCTGACCTTAAAGATTGGCTGCACGATGTTAAAGATAAATTTTCAGAGAAAAATAAGATCATTGCTCACGAAATTTTAAAAGAGATTGAAACCAGACTCCAGTTTTTATTGGACGTGGGATTAGATTATTTAAGTCTGAGCAGAAGTTCAAAAACACTTTCCGGAGGAGAGTCTCAAAGGATTCGTCTGGCTACCCAAATCGGATCCCAGTTGGTGAATGTATTATATATTTTGGATGAACCTAGTATTGGTCTGCATCAAAGAGATAATGAGAGGTTGATCAATTCACTTAAAAACCTTAGGGATATCGGAAACTCAGTGCTCGTGGTAGAGCATGATAAAGATATGATCCTTGAAGCAGATGAGGTTTTGGATATTGGCCCGAGAGCAGGGAAGTTTGGTGGTGAAATTCTTTGGCAGGGAAAACCGCAAGATTTATTAAAAGCAGATACGATAACAGCCGACTATATTACCGGAAAAAGAAAAATTGAAATTCCAGCTGAAAGAAGGGCAGGGAATGGAAAAAATATACTGTTAAAAGGAGCTACAGGAAATAACCTTAAAAATGTGACTCTTGATATTCCTCTTGGAAAGCTTGTGGTGGTGACAGGGATTTCAGGAAGTGGAAAATCTTCTTTGATTAACGGAACTTTATATCCGATTCTTAATAAACATTTTTACAGAGCAGTTCAGGAACCTTTACCTTATAAAAAGATTGAAGGACTTGAGAACATTGATAAAATTGTAGATGTTGATCAGACTCCTATCGGAAGAACTCCCCGTTCTAATCCGGCTACTTATACAGGAATGTTTACGGATATCAGAAACCTTTTTGCTGAATTGCCTGAAAGTAAGATTCGTGGTTATAAGCCGGGAAGATTTTCTTTCAATGTTAAAGGAGGAAGATGTGAAACATGCCAGGGTGGTGGCTTGAAAGTCATTGAGATGAATTTTTTACCTGATGTATATGTTCATTGTGAAACTTGTAACGGAAAGCGTTTCAACAGAGAAACCTTGGAGGTTCGTTATAAAGGGAAATCCATTTCCGATGTATTGGATATGACAATTGATGAAGCGGTAGATTTCTTCCAGCCTATTCCTAAGATTTTTGCTAAGGTGAAAACATTGCAGGATGTTGGATTAGGGTATATTACATTAGGACAGCAGTCGACGACTCTTTCTGGAGGAGAAGCTCAGCGTATCAAGCTGGCTACAGAATTAGCAAAGAGACAAACAGGAAATACCTTGTATATTTTAGATGAGCCGACTACTGGTTTGCACTTCGAAGATGTGAAGATTCTGATGGAAGCGATCAATCAATTGGTAGAACTTGGAAACTCATTTATTATCATTGAACATAATATGGATGTTATTAAGCTGGCAGATCATATTATTGATGTAGGTCCGGAAGGAGGAAAGTACGGTGGGCAGATTGTAGCCCAGGGAACTCCTGAAGAAATTGTAAAATCCAAGAAAAGTTTGACAGGTAAATTCTTGAAGAGAGAATTATAGAAAATATAAGTTTAAAACTTAAATACAAGAAGCCACAATAATTATTGTGGCTTCTTGTATTTAATGATAAATATTAATTGAAATAATAGGTTTTATGAATTTTTTTAGATTCTAATATTAATTTTTTAATTATTTTAAAAATTTATTTATTTGAAAATCAGTATTTTATGTTTTAATGTGAACTTAATGTTAACGACATGTGAATTTAGTATTAATTATTTTTAATATCTTTGATTCAGAGATACAGAATAAGTTCAATATATAATTTAAAACCAAAGAGTTATGAAAAATAAAATTCAAATATTTGTTGCTTCACTTTTCGTTTGTGGTTTCATGGTAGTTTCTAACCAGATGAAAGCTCAGACTACATCAAATAATAACACTATTCAGGAAGTGCAATTAAATAAAAATGATGCTTTCAGTGAAATAAGAAACCTGCTGATGGCTAATTTTGATTTTACCAACTCTGATTATAAGCAAGGAACTGTTAATTCACAAGTTCAGTTTGAAGTTTCTGATGATGGAAAGATTGTTAATGTACGTTCTAAAGGAGACTGTAAAAATGTGAGTAAAGAGATTGAAAACGTCTTAAGTCACCTTCAGTATAGAATTGACAGTAAGAAATTAAACGATAATATGATTGCATCTACCTATGTGATGCCTGTAAGGGTAGATATCAATAACAGATAAAATAAAATCTTTTATATAGGAGAGCCATACGGATTTATTCCGTGTGGCTTTTATTTTTTTGATAAAAACTAACTGTGAATAGTGAAAATTTTAAATATAAAATTGTAATAATTGAATAAAAAATTCGTTTTATTTTTAGTCAACTATTCAAAATTAAAACATTATGAAAAATTTAAAGAAACTTAACAAGCAAGAATTAAAAACAGTATATGGTGGAGAGCCTAAAAAGTATTGCGTATACTGTGAAAGATTAAATAAGATCGTATGCAGTGAAGCTCAAATTGCTCAATGCCCTTAAAAAAAGAAAGCAGCTAAAAATAGCTGCTTTTTTATTTGTTTTATTTTAATTATTCTCAGCGTACGAGATAAAAGCATTTAAACTGCTTTTGAGATCTGATGAGTTACTGATAGAATTATTAAAACTAATATTATCAATCTTCCACTGATGATCTGTGTTGATCAGATGAATGGTATCAGTCCAGATTATTTTAGGAGATACTTTATCATATTCAAAATCCACGGTAACCTTAGCCCTGTTGGAAATAATATCAATCGATTTAATATTATAAGAAGTATAGCCTTCATACAAGCTTGAGAATACAGCACCCTCAAGTAAAAGAGGTTTGTCTGTAGGGTAATTACTGCTCTTAACTTTTTTTATGTCAGTTTTCGAATTGTAGATGGACTTTTCTAGTATTTCTTTCAGATCAGAAGAAAATAGGTTGGTCTCAATAGGCTGATTATATAAAGCTTCGTTAGATTGACCATACACTCTATATAATTGGGTTACTTTCTGTTTAATTTCAGCATTGGCTGACTGTTTATTGTAATCGGGTTCGTTTTTACAAGAGGCTAATACTAAGAAAATACTTAGATAGAAAAAAAATCGTTTCATTTGTTGTGCTTTAGGGATTTAGACCCTTTTCATTGAATCACAAATTTTATACCAATTCTTTGCTTTTAAAAAAACATTCAACTTAAAATTTACTTCGGTATTTTAAGAATTCTTTACTACATTTGGATAAATAATTTCCAGTGAACTCCATTCTAGATGTAGTGGTACGCTCGCTTTGCGTTTACCTTTTTATGGTTATTGCAATCCGCTTGTTTGGTAAAAACCAGCTTTCTCAGCTTAATGCAGGGGATGTGGTTTTATTACTGCTTATTTCCAATGCGGTACAAAATGCAATGGTAGGGCCGGATACTTCTTTACAGGGCGGACTTATTGCTGCACTTGTTCTTTTTGTAGCTAATTTCCTCTTAAAAAGACTAATGTTTTCCAATCATTCCTTTGAGACTTTTATGGAAGAAGATCCTATAATTTTAATCAAAGACGGAGTGGTAAATGAAAAGGGGCTTAACAAAGTGAAAATTACTAAAGACGAGCTCGAAGAAGCAATACGAGAACATGGAGTGGAAAAGATTGCCAATGTGAAATTATCTATTCTGGAAGTTGATGGGAATATCAGTGTCGTGTCTGAAGATGATGAAAGTAAGCAAACCCACTATTCAAGAATCAAAAGAAAAAATAAAAGAAAATATCATTAAACAAATGAACTACGAGATCAGAGAAATGCTTCCCGACGATGAGGTACGGGTTTTAGAAATATTTCAACAGGGGATAGACGGCGGTATTGCTACATTTGAGACCGAAGTGCCTAATAGAGAAGTCTGGAATACGGAATTTTTTAACGATTGCAGATGGATATTGGAGAACGAAACCAGTGAAGTGGTGGGATGGGCTGCTTTGAAACCGGTAAGCAAAAGAGAATGTTTTAAAGGTGTGGCCGAAGTAAGCATTTATTTTGATTCTAATTACCAGGGAAAGGGTTTGGGTTCAGTCTTGCTGAAAAAGTTGATTTTAGACAGCGAAAACCATGGTTTCTGGACATTGCAATCTAACATCTTTCCCGAAAATGAAGCTTCGATAAAATTTCATCAGAAAAATGGATTCAGAACAGTAGGAATTCGAAAGAAAGTAGGGAGGCTGAACGGAGAATGGAAAGATCTGGTTATGCTTGAAAAAAGAAGTGAAACAGTTGGATTTGAGTAGTATTAGGTAGCAGGTTATAGGTGGTGGTGGAAAATTGAAGAGTTCGAGATTCGAGTTTCGGGTTTCGTGATTGTTGTTCAAGTTATTATTTTTGTTCTAACTTCTAACTTCTAACTTCTAACTTCTAACTTCTAACTTCTAACTTCTAACTTCTAACTTCTAACTTCTAATTTCCTTTTTGGCATTAAAATGGTTTATTTTCATTTCGGAATTTGAAATAATGAAAATATGAAAGGTTTGATAAAGATAGTAGGAGCTGTATCTATAGTGTTTATGCTCGCAAGCTGTACAGTACAAGAACGTCACTATCATGGAAGGAAAGGAATGCCGCCGGGACAGGCAAAAAAAGTGTATGGAGGAAGTGCCAGATACTATGCTCCCGGACAGGTGAAAAAGAGAACTTACTATTATGAATATGATGATAGAGGTCATAAGGATAAAAAGCGTAAAAAACATTACAGAGATTAGTATCTGATAATAAAAAAAAGCCTTGAAAAATCAAGGCTTTTTTTGTTTTTTTATATGAGGTCATAAAATAAATATTCGGAATACAATATTCTGGCATTCAGCTTGTTTGTATTATTTTATGTCATAAATAAAACATATGAAAACTTTCACCAAAATTATCGGAGTATTCATTTTGGCTGGTATACTGGTTTCATGCCTACATCGTCCGCCACTGCCTCCAAGACCGCCTGAGCCTCCAAGGCATCATGCGAGATAAGAAAGACATGTATTTGATTGAATATCAAAAGAAATAGAAAAGCACTGTAATCGTACAGTGCTTTTATCTTGAAAATTACATTCTTGATTTTTTTGGATTCAGGAAGGTATTGAAAATAATAACTTCGTCGCCAAACTTTTTTTCTACTATTTCAGCAATATTCACCAATTCGCTTTTAATGAAATCACTCCGGAGATCATCATTATCGAATATCAAAAGAAGGTTATAATTTTTTCCATCTTCGATATAATCACTATGTACTTCAGAAAGAATATATTTACTGACATCCATGAGATTTTCAGTCATTAAAACCAATGTTTCGTCCATATAATTTTCCCATTTCTCCAGATTATTTTTTGTACAGTGGAAAGTTATACTTAATACGCTCATATTTTAAGAATTTTTAAGATTTTGTGGATAAATTCTAGGACAAAAATCGGTAAAAATTTCGTAAATTAGCCCGTTAATAAAAATCCGAAATAAATAATTTTCAGACCCACAGCTAATGGTCTGACTATCATTATAATAAAATTTGTTTATGCAAAAAGAAGGAGAAAGACTAATTCCTATCAACATTGTTGATGAAATGAAGTCATCTTATATCGATTATTCGATGTCAGTTATCGTTTCCAGAGCGTTACCTGATGTAAGAGATGGCTTGAAACCCGTTCATAGAAGAGTGCTTTATGGTATGTATGGATTAGGGGTTTTTTCTAATAGAAAATACTTAAAATCTGCGAGAATTGTTGGGGATGTATTAGGTAAATACCACCCGCATGGAGACTCCTCTGTTTATGATGCAATGGTAAGAATGGCTCAGCCTTGGAGCTTACGTTATCCTCAGGTTGACGGCCAGGGTAACTTTGGTTCAATGGATGGTGACCCGCCAGCGGCAATGCGTTATACCGAGGCAAGATTGAAAAAGATCTCTGACGATATACTTGCTGATCTTGACAAAGAAACTGTTGATTTTCAGAATAACTTCGATGATAGCTTACAGGAACCTACTGTAATGCCTACCAAAATTCCAAATCTTTTAGTAAACGGAACTTCGGGTATCGCTGTTGGTATGGCAACGAATATGGCGCCACACAACTTATCTGAATCAGTAGATGCTATTACTGCCTATATTGATAACAAAGATATTACTATCGATGAATTGATGCAGCACATTGTTGCTCCGGATTTTCCAACAGGTGGAATTATTTATGGATATGACGGAGTAAGAGATGCATTCCATACAGGGAGAGGAAGAGTCGTTCTTAGAGCAAAAGTAAGCTTCGAAGAAATAGGAAACAGAAATGCTATTATCGTTACTGAAATTCCTTACCAGGTAAACAAAGCTGAAATGATTGCCAGAACAGCTGAGTTAGTGAAAGATGAAAAGATTCCTGGAATTTATGAGATAAGAGATGAATCCGATAGAAATGGACTTCGTGTCGTTTATGAATTAAAGAACGATGCTATTCCGAATGTTGTATTGAATCTATTATATAAATATACATCACTTCAGACATCTTTCAGTGTTAATAATATTGCTTTAGTACATGGAAGACCGGAGCAGCTGAATTTAAAAGATATTATTCATCACTTTGTAGAGCACAGACATGAGGTTGTTATAAGAAGAACTCAATTCGAGCTTAGGAAAGCAAAGGAAAGAGCACATATCTTGGAAGGATTCATGAAGGTGATCGGTACACAGGATTCATTAGATAAAGCTATTTCTATTATTCGTCACAGTGCTAATCCTCAGGCTGCAAAAGAAGGCTTAATTCAGGAGTTTGATCTTTCAGAACTTCAGGCACAGGCAATTCTGGATCTTCGTTTGGCTCGTTTAACCGGAATGGAACTTGATAAGATCCGTGATGAGTATGACGCAATTATGAAAGAGATTCAGAATTTGGAAGATATTCTGGCAAATGAAAGCAGAAGATTCGAAATTATTAAAGAAGAACTATTAGAAGTAAAAGAAAAATACGGAGACGAAAGAAGAACTGAAATCGATTATTCAGGTGGAGAGATGTCAATTGAAGACATTATTCCAAACGAATCGGTAGTTCTTACGATTTCTCATGCCGGATATATCAAAAGAACTTTACTTTCAGAATACAAAATTCAAAGTAGAGGAGGTGTAGGAAACAGAGCTGCAACAACAAGGGATGAAGACTTCCTGGAGTACATTGTTTCTGCGACGAACCACCAATACATGTTATTCTTTACAGAAAAAGGAAGATGTTATTGGCTAAGAGTATTTGAAATTCCGGAAGGTTCTAAAACAGCAAAAGGAAGAGCTGTTCAGAATCTGATCAACATCGAACCGGATGATAAGATCAAAGCATACATCAGAACAAACAACCTAAAAGATTCTGAGTACGTGAATCAGATGAGCGTTGTGATGGTTACCAAAAATGGAACAATCAAGAAAACGTCACTAGAAGCTTACTCTAGACCTAGGGTTAATGGAGTAAATGCGATTGAAATCAGAGATAATGATCAATTGTTATCTGCTTATTTAACAAACGGAACTTCTGAGATCATGATCGCTACTAAGAATGGTAAATGTATCCGTTTCCCTGAAGAGAAAGTAAGAGAAGTAGGTAGAGGTTCTATCGGGGTTCGTGGTATTATGATGGAGGATAATGATGAGGTAATTGGTATGATTGTTGTGAACGATGTAGAGAACGAAACCGTTTTAGTTGTTTCTGAAAAAGGATACGGTAAGAGAACTGCCGTAGAAGATTACAGAATTACAAACAGAGGAGGGAAAGGAGTGATCACTCTTAACATTACCGAAAAAACCGGAAATCTTATCGCTATTCAGAATGTAACTGATGAAGATGGACTGATGATTATCAATAAGTCTGGTGTTGCTATTCGTATGAATATGGATGAGATGAGAGTAATGGGTAGAAATACTCAGGGAGTGAGAATGATTAATCTTAAGAAAAATGATGAAATTGCAGCGATTGCAAAAGTAGCAATGGATAAGGATGTTGAGGAAGATTTGGAAGAAAATGGAGAAGGAGTAGATGTACCTGCTGAAAATGGCAATCCGGAGCTTAATGCAACACCTCAATTGAATAATAATTCAGAAAATGATACCCCGGCAGAAGATGCTGAGAATTCTGATTCTGAAGAATAAAGGTAAATAAAATAAATTGTTATTATGAAAAAGCTAATTTTAAGTATAGCGATCATTTCTTCAGCTTTTGTTTTTGGACAGAAGAAAGACGTAAATGCTCAGCTACAAGATGCTAACAAGGCAGCTATGGATGCATACAATGCAAAAAACTATGCTGTTGCGGCTCCAAAGTTTTTAGAAGTTTATAACTTGTTGAAAACTAATGGTCAAGATGATAAAGTATATATGTATTATGCAGGGCTTAATTACGCTTTAGCTAATAATATTGACGAAGCTACCAAAATATATACTGAACTGATCAATTCAGGATATACAGGAGTTCAAACCAACTACACGGCAAAAGATAAAAAGACAGGTCAGGTAGCTACCTATGATAAAGCAACATGGGAAATGTTGAAAAAATCAGCTGATTATTCTGATTTCAAAACAGAACAAACTCCAAGTGTTGAGCCTGATTTATATGAAACTTTATCTACTTTGCTTTTAAATGCAAAGAAAAATGATGAAGCTTTAGCTATTATTGAAAAGGGGTTAGCTAAATTCCCTAATAATGCGAAGTTGAAAGATTTCCAAAGTACAGCTTATTATCAGTCAGGAAATACAGATAAGTTTATTACTACGCTTAAAGAACAGTTAGCAAAAAATCCTAATGATGCTACCAACTGGTATAATCTGGGAGTAATGCAGTCTAAAAACCCTGCAAGTGCTGCTGATGCTGAAGCTTCTTTCAAGAAAGCTATCGAGTTGAAACCAGACTTTGCTAATGGTTATCAGAATTTAGTATATACTATAATCGGAGAAGATGATAAAGCAGTCAATGAAATCAATACACTTAGAAAAACTAAGCCGGATGATGCGACTAAACTGATTGAGGCAAGAAAGGAAAGATTCAACAAGGCTTTACCTTATGCTGAAAGCTGGTATAAAGCACTTCCTAATGATATCAATGCTGTTACTATGTTAAAAGAGATTTACAGCATTACTAAAGATCAGGCTAAAATGGCTGAAATGAAAGCTAAAGAAGCTGAACTTCAGGCAAAAGCTAAATAATTATTCTTTTACAAGAATCTATTGATTATAAACAAAAACCGGAACAAATTGTTCCGGTTTTTTTGTTTTTCCAGATCATAATAAGATTACAGAATTTCAATATTTTTTTAGACGATTATCCTCATTTTTGGACTTAAAAATTCTCTGTAATTCCGTATCTTTGAGAAAAATTTTTACAAAATGATTGAGTGGAAAACCGCCAAAGAATACGAAGATATTACCTATAAAAAATGTAATGGTGTAGCGAGAATTGCGTTCAACAGACCGGAAATTCGTAACGCTTTCAGACCTAAGACAACTTCTGAATTATATGATGCTTTTTATGATGCTTATGAAGACTCCTCAATAGGGGTTGTTTTGCTTTCAGGAGAAGGACCGAGTCCCAAAGACGGAGGCTGGGCTTTCTGTAGCGGAGGTGATCAGAAAGCGAGAGGACATCAGGGATATGTAGGAGAGGATGGAAGACATCGTTTGAATATTCTGGAAGTTCAGCGTCTGATTCGTTTTATGCCTAAGGTAGTCATCGCGGTTGTTCCGGGCTGGGCTGTTGGTGGCGGACATTCACTTCATGTGGTTTGCGATCTTACTTTAGCAAGTAAAGAACATGCTATTTTTAAACAAACCGATGCTGATGTTACCAGTTTTGATGGTGGATATGGTTCCGCTTATCTGGCCAAAATGGTGGGTCAGAAAAAAGCTCGTGAGATTTTCTTTTTAGGAAGAAACTATTCTGCTCAAGAGGCATTAGAAATGGGAATGGTGAATGCGGTGATTCCTCATGCTGAATTAGAAGATACTGCTTACGAATGGGCACAGGAAATCCTGGCCAAGTCTCCGACTTCTATCAGAATGCTGAAATTTGCAATGAACTTAACAGATGATGGTATGGTTGGGCAGCAGGTTTTTGCAGGAGAAGCAACCCGTTTAGCTTACATGACTGAAGAAGCGAAAGAAGGAAGAAATGCATTCCTTGAAAAAAGAAAACCGGATTTCGGGGATAATCAATGGATATCTTAACATTAGTAACAGGCAATGAGTAATTTTCACATTATTTATTGCTAATTACTTATTACTCATATTTTATGAAAGACTGGATAAAAGCCGCTAGGCTGAGAACTTTACCGCTTTCTTTAAGCGGAATTATTATGGGAAGCTTCATCGCCAAATGGAAACTGTATGGTGAAGGAGGAACCTGGGACTGGAAGATTTTTGCATTGGCACTTTTGGTAACTTTATTGTATCAGATTTTGTCAAACTATGCCAATGATTATGGAGACGGGGTAAAAGGAACGGATGCAAAAAGAATTAATGAGGCAGAAGCAAGAGCTGTAGCTTCGGGAAGAATTACCGCAAAGCAAATGAAGAACGCGGTCATTATATTTTCTGCACTATCTTTTATAGCAACAATCGTTTTGTTGTATGTTGCTTTTATTCCTGAATATATGAATGAGTTTTATATTTTTATAGGATTAGGAGTAGCAAGTATTCTGGCAGCAATCGGATATACGGTTGGGAAAAAACCATATGGCTATATGGGCTTGGGAGACCTTTTTGTATTTATCTTTTTTGGCTTGGTTTCAGTATGTGGAAGTTATTTCCTTTTTACGAAAACATTCAGCTGGGATATTTTATTGCCCGGAACGGCTGTAGGAATGATGAGTATGGCAGTTCTTAATCTTAATAACATGAGAGATATAGAAAGTGACAGGTTATCAGGAAAAAATAGCCTGGCATTAAGATTAGGCTTTAAAAATGCGATGATCTATGAGATGATCCTGTTGCAGCTTCCCCTTGTTTTAATTCTTATTTTTTTTGGAATAAATGGCTTTATACAATCACAAAATTATTACGTTTTCATTGTAATGATTCTGTTAATTCCTTTTGCTAAGTTGAGAAGAAAAATAATGTCGGTAAAAGAGCCTAAAGAGCTTGATCAATATTTGAAACAAGTGGGGATTCTCACTTTTACTATGGCTGTTCTTACAGCAATCGGACTTAATTTTTTTAACTAAAAAAAAATAATTATGAGTACTCCTGTTTATGTTGAAGCTCAGATGCTTATCAGAAAACCGGTTGAAGATGTTTTTGAAGTATTTATCAATCCTGAACTGACGACTCAATTTTGGTTTACAAAGTCCACCGGAAGGCTGGAAGAAGGTAAAACCATTACTTGGGAATGGGAAATGTATGGTGTGAAAAATAATGTCACTGTTCATGAAATCATTCCCAATCGATTGATCAAAACAGAGTGGGGAGATCCATCAAGTAATGTGGATTATGAATTTAAGGAAATGGAGAAAGGAACGCTGGTTGTGATTAAGAGCTATGGATTTACGCAGACGGGAGAAGAACTTCTAAAAACAATTAATGACAATACCGGTGGATTTACAACCGTTTTGGATGGATGTAAAGCGTATCTGGAACATGGAATTAATTTAAGATTGATTGAAGATAAGTTTCCTCAGAAATAGCGGTTTAGTATTCTTCGGTTTTAAATAAACACTAAATACGCAAATATTTTCACAAATTTCATCATAAATTTAGTTGTGAAATTATTGAGAAGATCTAAAAGCTATGTTTAAAAATAATTAAAAATAAAATTTAAAATGAAAATACAATTTTTAGGACAAAACTGTTTTTTGTTTACATACAAAGACAAGACGATTTTAAGCGACCCTTTTTATAATTATAAAAAAGCAGAGTCGGGATTTGATATTTCGGCACAGAAAATCGATTATATTTTATTAACACATGCTCACGGAGATCATATTGCGGATGTAGTGGAAGTATTGGAGCACCATCCGGATGCCACTGTAATCGGGGTGCCTGAGGTTTGCGCTTATTTCAAAACAGCAAAAAATAAAGATGATGTAAACTTAGGGGGATCGGCAAAAATCGACGATCTTAAAATTTCTATGGTTCCGGCTCACCATACAAGTTCGTTCCCGGATGGAAGCTATGGAGGCGTTCCTGTGGGGTATATCTTCAGGTTACCTGAGGGAAAGAATGTTTATTTGGCAGGTGATACAGGAGTAATGGCTGATATGGAATTATTTCCAAGATTATACGGAAAGCTTGATTTATCCATTTTACCAATTGGAAGCCATTATACAATGTGTCCGAGAAAAGCAGCATTTGCAGCAGCAGAATTATTGAAAACTCCAAAAGTAATCGGATGTCATTTTGATACATTTCCAGCGATTGAGATCAATCATGAAAGTGCATTAAAACATTTTAGTGATAAAAATGTTGAACTTGTTTTGCCGAAATTGGGAGAGGAGTTTGAATTTTAAACTAAGAGAAATAAAAAATGGCAAGCTATCTACATCACACCGCTACGACCAATTACCTTTGCTGTGTTCCCACCCTGGAGGATTCTCAGGAGCTGGTTGTGTAGGACTTGCCGGTGCAAAGATAGGAATTAATTATAAATTTGAAAATAATATTACAGAAAAATGAACGAAAAAATGCTTTATAAGAGCTAAAATACTGACATATAGAGCAATAATTTTTAAATAATTTTTCTAAAAATAAGAATATGACGAAAAGTCCATCCACATTAGGAATTATACTATTTATCGCTACAATGATTGTTTTTTTTATAGCGTACTTCTTCTTCTCAGGAATTCAGTATTTTGATACATCACTCAAAATCAATGCATTCGTATTACCCGTTCTCTATGCCGGTGTTGCATTCTGGTCGGTAAAATCCCACTGGAACAATCATAAAATGGGTTTTAGAGAAGCTTTTAAAAGATCTTTCGTTCCCATGTTTATTGGCGGAATTCTTTCCATCTTCAGCATTTATGCATTCTTAAATTTTGTTGATACAGATGCTAAAAAGCTGTTGAATTACCAATATGTTGAAAGACAAAAATCAGAGCTGGATACAGAGTATCAGTCTGCAAGAAAAATTTTAAAACATCAAAAAGATATTGATGAGCTGGATCAAAAATATAATGAGCGGGTTCAAAGCTTTTCTCCGGAAGCGGTTAAAGGAAAAGATATGCTTACAGCAAGTCATTTTTCAGGATATTTTGCAGCAATTCTTATATTTTACGTAGTTTTGTCACTGTTTTTCGGAGCGTTTTTCAGAACAAAAACGATTCACCAATAATTTTTATAAAAATTAAATGAATTTATCTATAATTATTCCGCTATTGAATGAGGAAGCCTCTCTGGAAGAATTGTTTTCCAGGATTGATACTGTTTGCAAAACAAACAATTTATCATATGAAGTTTGGTTTGTAGATGACGGAAGTACAGATTTATCGTGGAATATTATTGAGAACATGAAGGTTCAGTATCCTCAGATTCACGGTATTAAATTTTCCAGAAATTATGGAAAGTCCCAGGCGCTCCATGCTGCTTTTGAAAGAGCGAACGGGGAAGTGGTTGTTACCATGGATGCTGATTTACAAGACTTTCCTGAAGAGATTCCGGAATTATACAAAATGGTCATTGAAGACAATTATGATATTGTATCAGGTTGGAAGAAAAAACGTTTTGATAACGTAATGACGAAAAACGTTCCTTCTAAACTGTTTAATGCAGCAGCAAGAAAAGTTTCTGGTGTGGAACTTCATGATTTCAATTGTGGCCTAAAAGCCTATAAAAAACAGGTGGTTAAATCCATTGATGTTTACGGAGACATGCACAGATATATCCCTGTTTTAGCTGCTAATGCAGGATTCAGAAGAATTACAGAAAAAGAAGTTCAACATCAGGCACGACCTTACGGAACTTCAAAATTCGGAACCGAAAGATTTATCCGTGGTTTCCTTGATTTAGTAACTCTTTGGTTTGTAAGTCGTTTTGGCGGAAGGCCTATGCATTTCTTCGGTGCAGTGGGAACAATTATGTTCATTTTGGGTTTTCTTTCTGCACTTTGGCTGGGAGTTTCAAAATTAATTGATGTATCAAGAGGTATTTACGGACATCTGATCACCAATAATCCATGGTTTTTTATTGCACTTACCATGATGATTATGGGAACACTTCTTTTTATCGCAGGATTCTTAGGTGAAATGATCATCAGAACCAACAGAGAGCATAAAAACTATAATATTGATGAAGTGATATAGTATGGAAAATAATCTGCCAAAAATATATTCGAAAACGGCTATTTTAGGTTTTTCTATTCTTCTTTCTACGCTTTTTGGAGGGGTTTTACTGTATCAAAATTTATTGGATGTTAAAAAGAAAAAAGAAGCCTATATTGTACTGGGAATATCCATATTGATTACCATTGCCAGTATTATTATTGTTAATATACCAGAAAATCCTAAAAGTTCATTAGCTTACCTATGTGGTATAGGTGGAGGAAGTTTACTCTCGTATTATTTTGTTCCAAAATATTTTCCAAATGAGAGCGAATATCCTAAAAAGGCACTTTGGAAACCTATTATAATAGGATTAATGATCACAGCATGCTTTGTTGCAATTCTAATATATTCTAATTCTATTGAAAATGCTTAAAAGAAATTATTATTTATTAATCTTGATTTTTGTACTTTCTTCTTGCGGAAAAATAGCTCCCAAAGGAAATATTGAGAAAAAAGATATTGATGTTTCAGAATTTGTGAATCTGGATCTTGAAGGAAAGTTTAGGGTCTTTTATGCAAGAGGTCCCAAAAACTTTGTGGAAATAGAGACATATCCCAATATTGCTGGAAACCTGAAAGTTGATGTAAAAGACAAAACCCTTTTAATCAAGGAAAAAAGAGGAACAAAAAGAGTGGATTTTTATAATGTAACCATTTACTCTAAATACAATCTTGAGAAAGTTTCTATTTCAGATTCTGTAGAAATGAACATTTCTAGCGAAATAAAAACCGATAATTTTAAGCTTAATCTTAAGAATAATGCTACATTTATAGGTTCAGTGAATACAAGAAGAGCAGAAGTAGAGATGGTGAACAGAAGTAGAGCGAACTTTTTAGGAGAAACAAAAAATGCTGTAATCAAAATTTCTGATACCGCAAGTTTAATAGCTCCCTACTGGAAAATCACCAATCTGAACATTGATTCCAAAAATGGAAATTACGCTGAAGTTAATGTAAAAGATTCTTTGAAAGGTCACATCCAGAATACAGCTAAATTTCTTTATTATAATGATCCGATCCGTGCTTTTAAAATTGATAAAACGACGAGGGTTGAGAATAAGAGACTGGAATAGAGAGGTATAAAGCTGGATGCTGGAAGAAAGAAGAAGGAGGTTAGAAGCTAGAGGAATTGAAGTACTGCGTATGGTGGAAGAGAGATAATATATTAAATTAAGTAATGAGTTTTAAATTTGAGAAATTAATTATCTGGCAAAAATCTATGGACTTTGGTGAGAAAATTTTTAATTTATCTCAAAATTTTCCAAAAGATGAGGCTTTTAATTTAACTTCACAAATTCGGAGAGCTTCGGATTCTATTGCTCTTAACATTTCAGAAGGAAGCATTTTGCAATCAAAACCGGAGTTTAAAAAATTTTTAGGATATTCTATTCGTTCTCTGGCTGAAGTAGTAACCTGCCTTTATAAAAGTAAAAATAGAAAATACATTTCTGAAGAGAACTTTAATGAAGTGTATATGGAGAGTTATCATTTGATGAATCAAATTATAGCTTTCCGAAATCAAATAAAAGAATAATAAATATGTGCTGGAAAGTGAACGTAGGACTATGGGAGTTTCCTACTTCCAACATCAAGCTTCCAGCTTTTAAATAACAAAATACAATATGACAACATTAGAAAAAGCAAAACTTTGGTTAAGTGATACATTCGATCAAGAAACGAGAGATGCTGTTCAACTTCTTATTGATAGCAATTCCCCTGATCTGGAAGACTCTTTTTATAGAGAGCTCGAATTCGGAACCGGAGGGATGAGAGGAATTATGGGAGTTGGAACTAATCGTTTAAATAAATATACTTTAGGGCAAGCTACACAGGGACTTGCGAATTATATGCTAAAGCAATTCCCTAATGAGGAAATCAAGGTAGCTATTGCTTATGATGTACGTAATAATTCCAAAGAATTTGGAAAACTGGTTGCTGATGTTTTAACAGCTAACGGAATTAAAGTACTGCTTTTCAAAGATCACAGACCTACTCCTGAATTATCTTTCACGGTTCGTGACAAAAAATGTAACGGTGGAATTGTTTTAACAGCTTCACATAATCCACCAGAATATAACGGATACAAAGTATATTGGAATGACGGAGCACAAATTGTTCCGCCACATGATGAAGCAATCATCAATGAAGTATATTCTGTGAAGTTTGATGAAATTAAATTTGATGGGAACGATGATCTGATCGAATGGATCGGAGAAGAGCAGGATGATGTATACATCGATGCTTGTATTGAAAACTCTACTTATCAGAACGTAGGAAAAGAAAACTTGAATATTGTATTTACTTCCATTCATGGAACTACCTATACAACGATTCCAAAGGCTTTAGCAAAAGCAGGATTTAAAAAAGTAGACCTTGTTAAAGAGCAAATGATTCCTAGTGGTAACTTCACTACAGTGGAATCTCCTAATCCTGAAGAACCGGCAGCATTGGAAATGGCTATGGATTTGGCAAGAATTACAAATGCTGATATTGTTATTGGAACAGATCCTGATGGAGACCGGTTAGGAATTGCAGTAAGAAACCTTGATGGTGAAATGCAGTTATTGAATGGTAACCAAACCAACACTATTCTAACCTACTATATTCTTAATGAATGGAGAAAACTGGATAAAATTACAGGGAAGGAATTTATAGGCTCTACCATTGTAACTTCAGATATCTTCTTTGATATTGCCCAAAAATTTGGAGTGGCTTGTAAAGCGGGTCTTACAGGATTTAAATGGATAGGTAAAATGATTCGTGAGGCAGAAGGAAAAGAAAAGTTTGTATGTGGGGGGGAAGAAAGTTTCGGGTTTATGACCGGAGATTTTGTTAGAGACAAAGACTCTTGCGGTAGTATTTTGCTGGCTTGCGAAATAGCAGCATGGTGTAAAGCTAATGGCAGAACGATGTATCAGTACATGATAGAAATTTATCAGGAAACCGGAATGTATTATGAAGGATTGGTCAATCTTGTAAGAAAGGGTAGAGATGGAGCTGAAGAAATCCAGAACATGATGAAAAACTTCCGTGAAAACCCACCTAAGCAGATTGCAGGTTCTCCGGTTGAAGAAGTAAAAGATTTTAAAGAACAAACCAACTTTATCGTTTCCAAAAATGAGAAGCAGGTAATGAATGAGATTCCAAAATCTAATGTTCTGATTTATTATACGCAGGACGGAACTAAAGTGTGCGTACGACCTTCAGGTACAGAACCTAAAATTAAATTTTACATTTCTGTAAAAGATATAATTACATCTGAAGCAGATTTCAGAGAAAAATTGGAATCTTTGGATGAGAAAATTGATCAGGTAAAGAAAGACTTAGAATTAAATTAATAAGATAAGTTATAAGTTTTGAGTTATAAATTATGAGTGAAAGTATTATTGGGAAAAAGAGTTTTGAATTCGCAATATGTATTGTTAACTTTTATAAGAGATTTAGTTCAGAAAAAAAAGAATTTATATTATCTAGACAAATTTTACGATCAGGGACATCCATTGGAGCGAATGTAAGAGAGGCACTAAATGCTCAAAGTAAAATGGATTTTATTCATAAATTATCTATTTCACAAAAAGAATGTGATGAAACTATTTACTGGCTTGAGCTCTTATTTGCAACAGATTATATATCAAAAGAAGAATTTGAAAATCTAAGGAATCAAGCATCGGAAATTTTAAAGATAATCAGAAGCATTATTATAACGACTAAAAATAAAACTCATAACTCATAATTAATAACTTATAACATCGTAAAACAATAAATATTTAAATAAAGTGAAAGTTTCAAAATTAGCGGCGAACCTGATTGGTTCTGAAATTGTAAAAATTGGTAATGAAGTAAATGATTTAAAAGCAAAAGGAGCGGAGATAGCCAATCTTACTATTGGTGACCTGAATTCTAATATCTATCCGATTCCTGCAAAATTGAAGGAAGAGATTCAGAAGGCTTATCAGAATAATCTGACGAATTATCCGCCTGCGAATGGACTTTTATCTTTAAGAACAGAGGTTTCTAAGGATCTTAAGAACCGATGGAATCTTGATTATTCTCCGAATGATATTCTGATTACTGCAGGTTCCAGACCTTTAATTTATGCAGTTTACAAAACTATTGTTGATGAAGGAGATAAAATTATCTATCCGATACCTTCATGGAATAATAATCACTATGCATACCTTACATCAGCTGATGCCGTTGAAGTGAAAACAACACCGGAAAACAATTTTTTACCTACTGCTGCAGATCTTAAGCCTCACTTAAGCGGAGCTGTTTTATTAGCGCTTTGCTCACCATTGAACCCTACGGGAACGATGTTTACAAAAGATCAGCTTTCAGAAATTTGTGAACTGATTTTAGAAGAAAACAAAAAAAGAGGTGCAGATGAAAAGCCGTTGTACTTAATGTATGACCAGATTTACTCTAATCTTACTTTTGATGCTAAACATTTTGATCCTGTTTCTCTTTTTCCAGAAATGAAAGAATACACGATCTATATTGACGGTATTTCAAAATGTCTTGCTGCGACAGGTGTTCGTGTTGGATGGGGCTTTGGTCCTGCTCATATCATCGACAAAATGAAAGCGTTACTCACTCACGTAGGAGCATGGGCGCCAAAACCGGAACAAGAAGCTACCGCAAAATTCTATCAGAATACAGAAGATGTCAATACTTTTGTACATGACTTTAAAGGAAAGCTGGAGGAAATCCTGAAAGTTTTACACAAAGGAATCCAGGACCTTAAAGGAAAAGGTTTGGCAGTAGAAAGCATTGAACCGATGGGAGCTCTTTATCTTACGATCAAATTAGACTATATTGGTAAAACTAAACCAGATGGTACTGTGATTGAAAACTCTTCTGATCTTGTATTTTATCTGATCAATGAAGCTGGAGTAGCATTGGTCCCGTTCTCTGCCTTTGGAGAAGAAAAATCAGAACCTTGGTTCCGTGCTTCCGTAGGTGGATTAGCAGTAAATGAAATCGAAGTGATGATGCCAAAACTTGAGCAGGCACTGAACGGTTTGAAATAAAATAAATGTCCACAATTAATTATTGGTGGCTAAGAATTTTTCATTACAATAGGCTGTCCGAAAAACAGACAGCCTATTGTTTAAATTTCAAATAATCTTTATCTTAAAATAGGGTTTATTTAAAGGTAAATCGCGAAATCGCTGATTTGCTAAATTGTGGATTTAACGAGTGTTTGCATCTCGATGAAGAGAATGCTCTTAAACCTATTTTTTGTTATCCTATCTCTATATTCTTATTATTGTAGATTGATTTATAAAAATTATTATCCTTTGAAAAGCAGTTAAAATGATGCTTGAAATTAGACCAATATGTGAACATTGTGGAAAACAATTACCCAATGAGAGTCAAGAAGCAATGATTTGTACTTTTGAATGTACATTTTGTTGTCATTGTGTGGAAACGATACTTGAAAATGTTTGCCCCAATTGTGGAGGTGGTTTTGAGAAAAGACCGGTGAGGCCGAAAGAGAAACTTGTAAAATATCCTGTTAAAACTGAGCCTTATCTGAAACCTGTAAATTTGGCAGAGTTTGAAAGTTTAAAGAACGAAAAGAAAAATATAAAACCTCACGACAGATAAATAACTACAGTATGGTATTCAAACGGTACATCTGGTATGTCTTTACCCTATAAAACTTTAAAATAAAGAAAACTATAAAAAATTAGAATCAAGCAATGAAGATTATAGCCGTTATTCCTGCTCGTTATGAAGCAAGCCGCTTTCCAGGAAAATTAATGCAGATTTTAGGAGAGAAAACCGTAATTACCACGACTTATCAGAATGTTGTAGAAACGGGACTGTTTGATGAAGTCTTTGTAGCCAGTGATTCGGATATTATTTATAATGAAATTGTTGCTAATGGAGGAAAAGCTGTGATGACCGGTCAACATGAAACAGGGAGTGATCGTATTGCAGAAGCTGTTCAGAATATTGATTGTGATATTGTGATCAATGTGCAAGGGGATGAGCCTTTTCTTAAAACAGAGCCTTTAAGACAGCTTATAGAGGTTTTCAGACAAGATGATAATCAGGAAATATCTTTAGCTTCCTTAAAAATAAAACTTACTGAAAAAGAAGAAGTTGAAAACCCTAATAATGTAAAGGTAATTACAGACAACAATGGATTTGCTCTTTATTTCAGCCGTTCTGTAATTCCGTTTCACAGGGAAACTTCTTACAAGGTAGATTATTTTAAACATATTGGAGTGTATGCATTCAGGAAACATGCCTTGCTCCAATTTTCTAAGTTGGAAATGAAGCCTTTGGAAATTTCAGAAAAGATTGAATGTATCCGTTATCTGGAATACGGAATGAAAATCAAAATGATAGAGACTAACTTTATAGGTGTAGGGATCGATACTCCCGAAGACTTGGAGAAAGCCCGAAAACTGATAGGTTAAGATAGCTGAATCGCAAAATCGCAGACTCGCAAAACCGTTATATTCATACAATTTAGCGATTTAACATCTTTACGATTATATGGTTTTACATTTTTACGAATTTGGTTTTTTACAAATTCGCCTTATATTTGAATTATAAATTGAATTAATTAATTAATTAATGAAGAAATTACTTTTAGTACTCGTCCTGATCTATTCGCAAATAGCATGGGCACAGACCGCAAAGGAGATTATAGATAAAAATATTGAATTATCCGGTGGACTAACGAACTGGAAGTTATTAAACTCAGTATTGCTGCAGGGTAAAGTAATTTTAGGAATCAAAGATGAATACCCGATCAAAATTTATCAGCAACGTCCCAATCTAACCAAGACCGTTCTTACCATCAATAATAAAGAAACTGCTATTGAAGGGTATGATGGAAGTAAGGGATATGCAATGAATTATGCAGCTAATAAAGTTCAGGAGTATCAGAGCTATGTTGCCGAAAGTTTTGATAACGATTTTATTGAGTGGGAAAATAAAGGTTTTGATGCAAAATATTTAGGGAAAGAAAAAGTAGGAGAGATCTATTGCCATAAAGTAGAACTTACAAAAAATGTCAATAAGAACTTTTATTACTTTGATACGAATACGTATATGCTCTTAAAAGAAGTAAAGAAGGATGAAACATTAATTTATTCTGATTACAAAAAAGTGGGTAATCTGGTAATGCCTTTCAGAATAGAGTCTTCAAGTTCTAAAAAAGATGGTGACTTTGTCATGCAGATTAATAAGATAGACGTTAATAAAGTATTTCCGGGTAATACTTTTAAATTCTAAAATACGCATTCATTAAATAATTGCAGTAAATTGCAAGCTAATAATATATACTCATGAAAAAGATTTTTTTATTGCTGCTATCTTTTGTAGCCTTCTTACAGAGTTGTACTAATCAGAAAAGTGAAATTTCTAAAGCTAAAACCAACGAACTTATGGGAAAAACAATATATGATTTCAAAGTTGAAAGCCTGGATGGCAAAGAAATCAATTTTGCTGATTTTAAAGGAAAGAAAATCCTTATTGTAAATACTGCCTCAGAATGTGGTTTTACTCCACAATATGCTGATTTGGAAAAGGTATATGAAGAGTATAAAGATAAATTGGTAGTTGTTGGCTTTCCTGCGAATAATTTCGGAGGTCAGGAGCCGGGAACCAATACTGAGATCGGAGCTTTTTGCCAGAAAAACTTTGGGGTAACATTTCCATTGGCCGCTAAAGTTTCTGTAAAGGGAGATGATACTGCTCCCATTTTTAAGTACTTGACAGAGAGAGACTTAAATGGTGTTAAAAATACAACCATCCTTTGGAATTTTACCAAATTCTTAGTAGATGAGAATGGCAAACTAATCGACAGCTTTGTAAGTACTACAAAACCGACAGATCAGGCAATTACGAAGTATTTGAAATAAATATAAAAAGTAGATTTTTACAAAGTGGATGGGTTTTCATCCACTTTTTTTATGCCCCTATTTTTAGTATTTAGATTAATGAGAGGGCAGTCGTCAGATCAAGTGTTTTTCGCAATACAGACTGAAAGTCTGTGAAGGTAGTTCGGAAGAAAAATGTACTGAGACTTTGTTTTGAACCTTACAGATTAAAGATGTAAGGTTTTTTCTTTTTTTCAACCAATAAGAGATAAAAATGCAAATTTTAGGACTTAAATAATTTCAAAAACATTGATTAATACATCAATTACTGGTGAAAAAATTATAAAAAACTAATTTTTTTAGCCTGGTTTTAGACTGTATGTATAGGAGTAATTTATTGATTAAGTGTTTTTTATAGACTATTTCATTTTACTTCCTTAACCCTAGCTGATATTTTTTTTAGAAGAGGAGATTGTATTATACAAATTATTTTTATTTTTGTTTAGAATAAATATAAATAATAATCAAATGAAATTGAAAGAAAAAATAAGAGCTATTAGGCAAGAAAGTACACCCATTACATCTTATCTCACTGGCCAATTCTAATTCCAAATTCTGGATTACTAAAATTGATTAAGCCTGTAAAAATAATAATTAATTAAAAGATCAAAAGATGGGTACATATAAACCTGTATATAGCACCACCATTCCGGATTTTGGAACTATAGATTTTCGTCCGCTTCAATTGGAAACAGATGCTATAACCATTCACGATTGGGTCAATCGTGATTATGCACAATATTGGGGAATGCAAGGAAAAGACCTCGAAGAAGTTCGTTTAGAATATGAAAAAATTATCAAAGAATCTGATGTCTTTATAGGGTTGGTCAATGGTGAAGTTTCATTTTTACTGGAACGCTATAACCCACAATTAGATATCATTGGGAATTACTATGCTGCGAAGGATTATGACTGTGGTATTCATATTATTGTGGCACCACCAACAAAACCAATACATCAGTTTACGTGGCATATTTTTTCAAGTATTATCAAATTTATTTTCAGAGACCTAACGGTTGAACGTATCGTAGTTGAGCCGGATATCAGAAATAAGAAAATGTTTGATATCTGCCACCGCGTAGGTTTTGAAGATGCTGATATCGTGCACTTACCACATAAAACTGCTTTACTGGCATTTTGTACAAGAGAACAATTCATTAAAAAAATAGATTCATTTAACCTTAATTATACCGAGATGAACAACGAAAATCAATTAGAGTTTCCGGAAAAAGCAATTACTCATATACAACCTGGAGTTTGGGAAAAAGCCAATCGTTTGCTGTTAAAAAAAGCTATCTGTGAGTTTTCGCATGAACTTTTAATAGCGCCTGTTTTAGAAGCTGATCATCAATATTCACTGACCTCTGATGACCAATCGATTCAATATACTTTTAAAGCAGAACCACTTGCGATGAACCATTTGAATATTGAAGTGAATTCGATCTCAAAATATGAAAATGGGGTATTAATTTCTTTAGACGCTGTTGATTTTATTCGGGAATTTAAAACCAGCTTAGGAATTTCGGAGCAACTACTTCCTTCCTACATAGAAGAAATTATCAGTACATTATACGGAAGCTGTTATAAATTATTAAAAGAGAACTCCACATCCAAATCATTGGCCAATTCTGACTTCCAAACTATTGAGCAGGCTATGATGGAAGGTCATCCTGGTTTTGTTGCCAATAATGGTAGAATCGGTTATAATAGTATGGATTATAAAGCTTATGCACCCGAATCCGGAAACCCGTTTAAAATTTTGTGGCTTGCCGGACACCGTGACAGAACAGTTTATGCCGGAACTCAGAAGCTGGATTATGATAGTTTAATTCAACAGGAATTAGGATCAGAAACCATTGCAAAATTCAATGCTACTATTTCAGAACAAGGACAAGATCCTGACGACTATTTCTTTATTCCTGTACATCCATGGCAATGGTTTAATAAACTGGCTAATTTATTTTCTCCTGAAATTGCGAAACAAAAACTGATATGTGTAGGGTATGGCCCCGATTTATATCAGGCACAGCAATCTATCAGAACTCTATTTAATCTTAGTAATCCTAAAAAGTTATATACCAAAACATCACTCTCTATATTAAATATGGGCTTTATGCGAGGCTTACCTGTATTTTATTTAGGAACAGCTCCGGAGATGGCAGAATGGTTAGATCAATTATTAAGTGGGGATCCGTATCTTCAAAAAGTTGGTTTTGGAATGTTGGGTGAAGTTGCTTCTGTAAGTTATATCAATCCATATTTTGAAAGTTTTGGAAAGCATAACCCATACAATAAAATGATTGCTTCGTTATGGAGAGAAAGTCCGGTTGCAAAACTTAAAAATAACGAACAGCTAATGACAATGGCAGCACTTCTGCACCTTGATAAAGACGGAAACTCTCTATTATCTGAGATTATAAAAGCATCTTCGTTATCCATAGATCATTGGCTTTCTGAATACTTCAAGGTTTATTTAAGTCCTTTATTACATTGCTTTTATCAGTATGATTTGGTATTTATGCCTCATGGAGAAAACATTATTTTAGGATTGGAAAATCATGTTCCGGTGCGTTCTTTTATGAAGGATATTACTGAAGAAGCAGCTATCCTGAATCCTGATGTTGTGATTCCGAAAAATATAGACCGAATTTATGCGGAAGTCCCTGAAGATGTAAAATTATTATCAATATTTATTGATGTTTTTGATGGATTTTTCCGTTTCATGTCGGCTATTTTAGTTTCGAGTGATGGATACTCTGAAGACCGTTATTGGGAATTGGTAGCAGAGTGTATCTCTGATTATCAGGAACAGAATTCACATTTAAATGCCAAATTCGAACAATATGATTTATTTACAAATGAATTCCAATTGTCTTGTCTCAACCGTTTGCAGCTTAATAATAATAAAACGATGATTGATCTCGATGATCCTGTAGCTTTATTGCAATTTCAAGGAAAATTGCAAAATCCGATTGCACCGTATAAAAGAATAATCGCTTAATCCAGATACAGATGAATAATACAATAACTCATCCTGATAATAATGCGCCAACGGATACTGATATTGTTTTTGTAAAAACAATTCCAGGTTTAGGTGTTTTTGAGCTACGTCCAATTGATATAGAAATGGATATCCCGTTGATTCATGATTGGGTTAACCGTGATTATGCCATTTATTGGGAGATGAATGGATTTTCCCAAGAAGAAGTAAGGGAGACTTATTACAATATTCTGGAAAAAGCAGAGGTTTATGTTGGGGAATTTAATAACAAGGTTACTTTCTTATTAGAATGTTACGATCCTCAAGATGATATTGTTGGCGAATATTACGAATCACAAAAAGGGGATAGGGGCATGCATATCCTGGTTGCTCCTGCAGAGAAAAATATTCCGAATTTTACCTGGAGTATTTTTACGGTCATTCTTGATTTTATTTTTAGTGATGGTAAAAATAAACGTATCGTGGTAGAACCCGATGCAAGGAACCATAAAATTCATTCATTGAATAGAAGAGCAGGATTCGTTTTTCAACAAATCCTTGATTTGCCTCACAAACAAGCTCATCTTGAAATTTGTACCCGAGAAGATTATTATCATGCATTACAAACGATTTAATTTAATATCAATGATAACACCTACCCAAAATATACAACACCTAACGAAAAAAAATTGGGACAAAGCAAATGCTGTTTTGCTGAAGAAAACCTTGAGTGAATTTGCACACGAATTATTAATTCAGCCGGTTTCCAAGGGGAATAACTCTTATATTGTTTCTTCTCCCGATAAGAAGACTGAATATACTTTTGAAGCCACCATTTTAGCTCTAAATCATTGGTCAATTCCCGTCGATTCTATAAAAAGAACAATCGAAGGAAGAAATTGTCCTTTACGTTTATTGGAGTTCATAATTGAATTTAAAGATATTTTAGGAATAAGCAGTAGCTTACTACCAACATATCTAGAAGAAATAACAAGTACATTATACAGTACCGCATATAAAATTGCCAATGAAAAATATACTTCAAAAGATTTATTAGCACTGGATTACCAAATTATTGAACATGCAATGACTGAAGGGCATCCTTGTTTTGTAGCTAACAGTGGTAAAAATGGTTTTAATATTGATGATTTTGAAGCGTTTTCTCCGGAAGCGAATACTCCTGTAAAATTATTATGGATTGCCGGAAATAAGAGTAGGGCGACATTTACAGCCATTGACACGTTAGATTATCAGCAGGTATTACAACAGGAATTATCTGCAGAAAATATTACAGCGTTTGAAAATATATTGAAATCTCAAGATTTAAATAGTGAAGATTATTATTTCTTTCCTGTACATCCGTGGCAATGGTTTAATAAACTGGCTTTGATTTTTGCTCAGGATATTGCTGAAAGCAATTTGGTTTGTTTGAGATATGGGGATGATGATTATTCTGCACAACAATCGATTCGTACATTTTTTAATACCTCTTCACCGGAGAAATTCTATGCAAAAACAGCACTTTCCGTAATTAATATGGGATTCATGCGAGGGCTGTCTCCATATTATATGGAAAGTACACCAGCAATCACCGAATGGGTAGCCAATCTTGTTGAAAATGATTCGTATTTACAACAAAAAGGCTTTACGCTTTTGGGGGAAGTGGCTACAATTGGATATCGCAATTTTCTATACGAGCCTTTAGGTCGAAGTATTCCACATAATAAAATGTTAGCTACCTTATGGCGCGAAAGTCCGATTCCAAAACTTTCGGAAGGACAAAGCATTATGACGATGGCGGCTTTGCTGCATATTGATCAGTCAGGAAGTGCTTTTATTGTTGACCTGATTGAGAAGTCTGGGATTAGTGCGAAGTCCTGGATAAACCATTATTTAGACGCTTACCTTTCGCCTTTATTACATTGTTTTTATGAACATGAAATGGTTTTTATGCCTCATGGTGAAAACCTGATTTTAATATTAGAAAATCATATTCCCATAAAAGCGATTATGAAAGATATTACTGAAGAGGTAATGCTTTTTAATGGGCAAATTCCATTGCCTGAAAAAGTAAAGCGTATCCATATTGATATGAAAGAGCCCTTGAAAATATTATGTATTTTTAATGATATTTTTCAATTCTATTTCCGTTTTCTTTCCGCTATTTTATCCGAGAGCAAAACGCTTTCAGAAGAAGATTTCTGGTCAGCGGTTGCTGACTGTATCCACCAATATCAGCTGTCACAACCTCATTTACATGAACAATTTAAGAAATACGATTTATTTGTATCTGAATTTGACTCATGTTGTCTTAATCGTTTACAGCTGCGTAATAATAAACAAATGCTTGATTTAGCAGATCCACCTGAAAGCCTTCAGTTCGTTGGGAAGCTAAAGAATCCTATAGCTGTTTTTAGCGAAACTTTAAATCCTGTTTTAGACTGATGTAAGGAAAACTAATCTGGCTTTGAAACTATCTTTTTTATCCTAATTCAGCAAGAACTGGAATACAAGAGATAAAAAAGATAGTTCCATTTGGAGTATCAATTTTATTCTATTTTGGTTTGATAATTCGATCAAATTAGCGGTCCGTCTTTTCTGCAAAACAGAAAATATTTCCTAGCTTGATGCTGGAGTATCCATTACTTTTAATCTTTGCCGAATTGATCATAGCTTTTGCTAAAACATCAGTAGGTAGCGGTTTCTGACTTTCTAAAAGGCCAATCTTATTGGCAAATTTTATAATCCGGCTTCCCAGAACTTCCCCGGTTCTGTCAGAATCTTTTCTTTCCAGCATTCCGGGTTTGAAAATAGTAATCTTATTAAAATGGAGTTGTTTTACAGCATCTTCAAGTTCACCCTTCATTTTCGAGTAGAATATTTTAGATTTTGGGTTGGCCCCATATGCTGAAACTAAAATATAATCATCTACATTATTTTGCTTGGCGGCTTTGGCAAACTCATATTGATAATCAAAATCAACTTTTCTCTGAGCTTCTTTGCTTCCGGCAGTTTTCAATGTTGTTCCAAGACATGAAAAGGCAACATCTCCCTGTACAGAATCCATCCATTCTTCCGGCTTGTCAAAATTTACTACATGAACCTTTAGTTTATCACTTTTAACGTCAATTGGCTTTCTAACAAAAACATCGACTTCCTCGAAATCTTTATCATTCAATAATTGACTGACTAAATCTTTTCCTGTAGCACCTGTTGCGCCAATGACCAAAGCTTTCATAATAGAATGTGTTGTGTTGGTATTTTGTTTCTTAAATTTACTAAATTTGATTCAAAGAAAAAAATATTACTCATTACCCATTATTAATTACCCAAACGTTATGGATGCCAATGAAATACTAGATTACTGTCTTGCGAAAAAAGGTGTTGCCGAAAGTTTTCCTTTTGATAACGAAACGCTTGTGACCAAAGTGGGGACCAAAATATTTTTGTTGATGAGCCTGGAAAGGCAGCCCTTAAGTATTAATGTAAAAACAGATCCGGAATGGAGTGCTGAACTCCGGGAGCAATATCCACAAATTACCGGTGCTTATCATATGAATAAGACGCATTGGAACACCGTATCTATCGATGGTTTGAAAAGAGAGCTTATTTTAAAACTGATCGATCATTCTTATGATCTTGTATTTAAGTCTTTAACTAAAAAAATGAAAGAGGAAATTAGCAACAATTAAAAATCAAATGCTTCTGTAAGCCTTTTATCTTCATCTAATCTTTCGATTAATTTTTCAAGACCTTCAAATTTAATTTCTTCGTGTAGGAAATCCCTAAACTTCACAGTGATATTCTGATCATAAATATCTTCGTTAAAGTCAAGGATATAGACTTCAACCGTTAGAGCTTTACCACCTACTGTTGGATTAGTTCCAACACTCAACATCCCTTTATACTGTTGACCTTTTACTTCAACTTCAACAATATAAGCACCTTTTTTAGGTAATAATTTGATAGATTCAGTATTGATATTGGCTGTAGGATAGCCGATTGTTCTTCCTATTTTCTTTCCGTGAATTACTTTTCCTGAAACAGCGTAAGGATATCCCAATATCTCATTGGCTTCTTTAATATTTCCTGCAAGAAGGGCATTTCTGACTTTGGTAGAACTCACATTATATTCATGAAGATTAATAGCCTCCATTTGTTCAACTTCAAAATCTAATTCTTTTGACAGCTTTTGAAGAAGTTCAAAGTTTCCACTCTTATTTTTCCCAAAAGAATGGTCATATCCTATAATAAGGTATTTCACATTCAGTTTGTCAATCAGGATCTGGCGAACAAATTCTTCTCCGGTCAGATTTCTGAATTCTTCATCAAATTCTTTCAGAAATAAATTATTGATGCCATACTTTTCCATCAATAATGTTTTTTCCTCCACGGTGTTTAAAAGTTTTAAATCTTCATTAGGATTAAAAACAAATCTGGGATGGGGCCAAAAAGTAAGGATAGCAGTTTCCAAATGATTTTCTGCACCCACTTTTTTTAATTCATCAATAATACATTTGTGCCCAAGATGCACTCCGTCAAACATACCTAAAGACAATGCCAAAGGCTTTTGAGAGGAATAATCTTTAAAATTCTTAAAAACTTTCAAAACGAAAAAATTTGATTGCAAATATAGATATAATGTAACAATCTATCAATATAACGATGTGCCAATATTTTTTGTAGTTAAAATATGATTGTCAGATCGGTAAACTTCTCCATTGATAAATTTGTAAAAAGTATGATAAAAATCTTTTTTTTAGCAATTGTGGGTTTATGAAGAATCATTATATTTGCACCAAGAAAAAATTTAGCAATGGCAAACCAAATTAAAGGAAAAATTTCTCAAATTATTGGTCCTGTAATCGACGTAGTTTTTAATAATGTGGAAGCAATTCCAAGTATTTATGATGCTTTGGAAATTACAAAAGGGAACGGTGAAAAAGTAGTCTTAGAGGTAGAACAACATATTGGTGAAGATACAGTAAGATGTATTGCAATGGACGCTACAGATGGTCTTCAAAGAGGGCAGGAAGTAGTAGGATACGGAAATCCTATTACGATGCCAATCGGTGAGGCTGTGAACGGAAGACTATTCAACGTTGTTGGTGATGCTATCGACGGACTTCAAAATATTTCTAAAGAAGGTGGTCTGCCAATTCACAGACCAGCTCCAAAATTTGATCAATTGTCAACTTCTGCGGAAGTTTTATTTACAGGTATTAAAGTAATCGACTTAGTTGAGCCTTATGCAAAAGGAGGTAAAATTGGTTTGTTCGGTGGTGCCGGAGTAGGTAAAACAGTATTGATTCAGGAGTTGATTAACAATATTGCAAAAGGACACGGAGGTCTTTCAGTTTTCGCCGGAGTAGGTGAAAGAACGAGAGAAGGAAATGACCTTTTAAGAGAGATGCTAGAATCTGGAATCATCAAGTATGGTGACGCTTTCATGCACTCTATGGAAGAAGGTGGTTGGGATCTTTCTAAAGTAGATTTAGAAGCAATGAAAGATTCTAAAGCTGCATTCGTTTTCGGACAGATGAACGAGCCACCAGGTGCGAGAGCTAGAGTTGCACTTTCTGGTCTTACATTAGCTGAGTATTATAGAGATGGTGGAGAAAGCGGACAAGGTAGAGACGTACTTTTCTTCGTAGATAATATCTTCCGTTTTACACAAGCGGGTTCTGAGGTATCTGCACTTCTTGGTCGTATGCCTTCTGCGGTAGGTTATCAACCAACGCTTGCTTCTGAGATGGGAGCGATGCAGGAGAGAATTACTTCTACTAAAAACGGATCTATTACATCAGTACAGGCAGTATATGTACCTGCGGATGACTTAACTGACCCGGCTCCAGCAACTACGTTTGCTCACTTGGATGCTACTACCGTATTAGATAGAAAAATTGCTTCTTTAGGTATCTATCCAGCAGTAGACCCATTGGCTTCTACTTCTAGAATCCTAGCTCCTGAAATTATTGGAGAAGAACACTATAACTGTGCTCAAAGAGTAAAAGAAATTCTTCAAAGATATAAAGCACTTCAAGATATCATTGCTATCCTTGGTATGGAAGAACTTTCTGAAGAAGATAAATCTGTTGTTTACCGTGCTAGAAAAGTTCAGAGATTCTTATCTCAGCCTTTCCACGTTGCAGAACAATTTACAGGTATTCCAGGATCACTAGTAGATATTAAAGATACGATCAAAGGATTCAACATGATTATGGATGGTGAATTAGATCACTTACCAGAAGCTGCTTTCAACTTGAAAGGAACTATCGAAGAAGCTATTGAAGCTGGACAAAAAATGTTAGCTGATAACGCTTAATAAGTTAGACATGAGATATCAGATACTAGACATGAGACTTTAAAAGTTGTCTGAAATCTGAGATCTGAAATCTTTTAATCTAAATTAAAATGAATATAAAAATTTTAACACCAGAGTACGTAGTTTTTGAAGGCGAAGTAAACTCTGTATTGCTGCCAGGTAAGAATGGTGAATTTCATATCATGAAAAACCACGCAGGAATCGTTTCTTCTTTAATCAACGGTAAAGTAAAATTGTATACTAATTCTATCGAAGAAGGATACGCTAAACACTTTACAAGGGAGAATGAAAAAGATTCTGTTTTTTCTTATCCTATCAAAAGCGGTGTTGTAGAATTTAATCATGATAAAGGGATTATCCTTTGTGAGTAATTAAATGAAAAGCTAAATATATTTTCAAAAAGTGTAACTTTGGTTACACTTTTTTTTATGTGTTGTAAAAATCTGATTCTATGAGGAAAAGTATAATCATGTTGTTTACAGTTTTGGGTATGCTGCTGAATGCTCAGAATTTCAAAACGAAAAGAGGCATTATAAGCCTTGATGGAGTGCATGTCGCAAAAATATCTAACAAATCAAGTGAATATACTTTCATGGATTTGAAAGAGACTCCCATCTATACCATTCGATTCATTGATAAAAGTATCGTAGACTCAGTAAGAGATAGCTATATCCAGCTGAACAGGGTTTATAACAGAGAGAAGACATTAGACCTGGACTACATTTCTCCATCCGCATTTTCAGGCGAAGAAAGGTCTGCTGTATACACCTCAATAAAAGGTTTAAAGCTCATTGATAATAAAGGAATTAATATCAAGAACCTGGATGAACTTTTTAACAACAACCCTAAACGAAAACTTGACAGCAAAACAAAAGATGCTTACTCTACGAGAAGTAAGATCGACAGGCTGAAAATTGAAGTGAATAGTGTAGGGGAGATTCTAAGTAATGGAGTTCCTGTAGGGTATTTCACCAACTTACCGGTAAGCTTCGGTTCCGATGATACTATTTCAGAAAAAACCCTTTTGGATATTGAGATTTATGATGCTAAAAGCAAGTACATCGGTAAATATATTACGACAACAAAACAGATTAAGACTGCTGGTGGAAAAACGTTCACTCTTTATAGGGAAATTTCGGGAAGAGCTTCGATTTTAAAATTTCCGACGTATAAATCTATTGCAGAACGGATGGCAATTTTAGATCCGAATTTTATTAAAGTTCAGGAGAAAGTGATTGTTGGGCAGGTTGTGAAGGATGGCGTTGAGAAATAAAAGATCTATCATTTAGTTGGATTCGAAATTTATTTGCTAATCAATCTGCTTCGTTTTCAAAATATTCAAATGAATCTGCATAAACTTTGTCATTCCGTAGGAATCTCAACGAACCTTATAAAAGTCAGAATCTAGATTCCTACGGAATGACAAAATCGATGTTAAAATTTTTTTAAAATTAAGATTACAAACTCAAAATAACGCCATTATCCTTTAGTTGCTGTACCGGCTTTGAAAACCAAAATAATTCGAAATCCTCAAAATTCTCTTCAAATTGGGTTTTCAATTGTTGAAGAGTAATTTTTTTACTACTCACTTTAGAGTTTTCTTCGAACATTCTCATGAGCCATTCCGCTTTTTCCTGTTCCATATCTACTTTTACAATATTTGTTTTTAAATGGAACGTGAGCTGTGTATATGGCCATGAATTTTGTTTTTTCGTTTTGATGTAATTCTCACGGATTACATTTCTATCCAGAAAAATAACTTTTGAATTCCCTTTAAATGAAAAATTCTCTTCCTCTAAAAGACAATCATGAATATAATCCGGATGAACGGTTGTTTTCGGAATTTTAAAAGTGAACCAATCCTGTAATGGAATGTCGAAATTAATTCCATGCATATAATTAAAAAGGGATTTTTTGAGACCAAAGCTAAACTGGCTATGATCGATTCCCGTTTTATCTGTGAAATCAATATCATTATTAGCAAACAGAATTTCCTGTTTGATAGGGGTAACTCCAAATTCTTCAGGATTTAAACCAACCGGTGAATGAGCGGTCATAGCAAACTGATGCCAAAATCCACTCTGTAAAATCCCCATTTCAAATAATTGCCTAACCATTTCTAAAGAATCAATGGTTTCCTGAACAGTCTGGGTAGGGTAGCCGTACATGAGATAAGCATGGATCATAATCCCCGCTTCTGTAAAATTTCTGGTTACCTGAGCTACCTGTTCTACTGAGATTCCTTTATCAATTAGTTTCAATAAACGATCGCTGGCGACTTCCAATCCTCCGGAAACGGCAACACAACCGGACAGTTTCAGTAAAAAGCATAGGTCTTTAGTAAAGCTTTTTTCAAATCTAATATTGGTCCACCAAGTAACGACTAAATTTCTCCGTAAAATTTCTAAGGCGACTTCTCGCATTAAAGCGGGTGGGGCAGCTTCATCCACGAAATGGAATCCTGTTTCTCCTGTACTTTTGATAAGTTCTTCCATTCTGTCTACCAGAATTTTTGCAGAGATAGGCTCATAAATTTTAATGTAATCCAGAGAAATATCACAGAATGTACATTTCCCCCAATAGCAGCCATGAGCCATTGTCAGTTTATTCCATCTTCCGTCACTCCATAAGCTATGCATTGGGTTAGCGATTTCGATAACGGAAATATATTGATCGAGGAGCAAATCCGTGTATTCCGGTGTTCCAATCTCGGATTGCTTATAATCGTGTCTTTTTGAATTATTTATATAAGTAACTTTCTCATTTTCAATTAAAAAAGTTCTTTTGAATTCGGCAGTTGTGACGGGAATATTTAGATTTTCATAGAGAAGTTCAATGGGAAGTTCTCCGTCATCTAAGGTGATAAAATCAAAAAATTCAAAAACCCGGCTATCTTTTATTTCTCTTAATTCAGTATTGGGGAAACCACCACCCATCGCAGTTTTGATATGGGGAAAATTTTCTTTAATGAATTGGGCACATCTGAAAGCAGAATATAAATTTCCGGGAAAAGGGATAGAAAAACAAACCAGTTTAGGTTGAACAAATTCCAGTTTTTCCTTTAAGATTTGTAGAGTAATATTATCAATAAACGTCTGCTGGCCTTGTAATTTCAGATATAATTCATCAAAAGAATTAGCACTTTTCCCCAGGCGCTCAGCATACCTGCTGAAACCAAAATCAGCATCCACATTTTCAACAATATAGTCTGATAAATCTTCCAGATATAACGTTGACAGATGTTTAGCTTTATCCTGTAACCCCATATTTCCAAAAGCAAATTCCATATCATCTAACTGATTGAATCGGGAGGCTTCCGGTAAAAAGTTCATGCTGCAGATCTGTCTTGCCAAAGTGGGATTTTTCCCTTGAAGAAAAAGTATAACCTGATCAATGGTTCTTAAATATTCTTCCCTTAAAGCAAAAATCCTTTGAGAGTTTTCTGATGCGTTTTGAAGACTTATTTCCTTATTGAAAATAGTTTGGAGTCCTTCTTTAGAAAATAAGTCCAGAATAACTTCAATTCCCAGATCCAGCTGATAGCTGGAAATATTTTTGGTATTTAAAAAACCTTTAATATAAGCTGTCGCAGGATAAGGAGTGTTAAGCTGAGTAAAAGGTGGAGTGATAAGAAGAAGATCTTTCAATAGGAAAATTTTTACAAATTTATTTTAAATTATTATATCCGGACTGCACAAAAAATAAGAGTTTGTAAAAAATAATATGAAACCTATTTCTGTAAGCCAAACTTAGCAATAGTTGAATTTATTTTTTTCATCCATTCGTTGGGTTTTGTAGAGTATCCCGAAGAAGCAATGGCTTTAACCCAATCATTATAGTTGTTGTTATCTTTTAGCTGATTATAAAGCTTTTTTCTGGAAAGCATCCGGCAAAAGGCCTCATAACTTTCGCGTACAGAATTAAAACTCTTAAATCTGGAAGTATTAACATCATTTTTTCCCACAATGCCAAAATGATTGTTAAGTGTTTTGCTGGCTTTGCTGGTACCGGCTCCTGATTCAACAATAGCAATAGCCAAAATGATTGAACTCGGAATTCCATACTGCTTTGACAGTTCCGTAGCGATATTTTTATGATCTTCAATATAAGAACGCTGAGCATTAGCTGTTGTAAAACAAAAAAAGAAAAAGCTGATGATCGCTACTTTAATATATTTAGAATTTTTCATATAAATTCATTTTGACGCAAATTTATTAGATAAAATAATGAAGCTTAAAAATTTTAACGATGTTTAACGAATAGGGTAGTCTGATTCATTTTTCTTTTCGACAATTATCCGGAATAGATTCCAATACAAAAACGGATAGATGAAGATAAAAAAGGCCATTGTATTTCAAATGACCTTTTATATTTTATTTTAAATTGCTTTAAACTGAATATTATTCTCTTTAAGATAATGTTCAGCTTGCTCTTTGTAATGCCCACTCATTAATTTGTCGTGAATAGCTTCAAAAGCAGCCAATGTTTCATTAATTTCAGAATCAGTGTGAGATGCTGTTGGAATTAATCTTAATAAGATCATTCCTTTAGGAATTACAGGATAAACAACAACAGAAGTAAAGATACCATAGATCTCTCTTAGGTCTTTTACCAGAAGGGTAGCTTCTACGGGTGTTCCCTGCATCATTACCGGTGTTACACAAGTATTACTATCCCCGATGTTGAACCCTCTCTCTTTAAGCCCGTTTTGTAGTTTATATGTATTTTCCCAAAGTTTTGCTTTAATCTCCGGTCTTGTTCTTAATAATTCCAGTCTTTTAAGACCACCGATTACCATTGGCATCGTAAGAGATTTAGCGAAAATCTGAGATCTTAAATTGAATTTTAAGTATCTGATGACTTCTTTATCTCCGGCAATAAAAGCTCCAAAACCTGCCATTGATTTGGCAAAAGTAGAGAAGTATACATCAATCTGATCCTGGCATCCCTGCTCTTCTCCAGCTCCGGCTCCTGTTTCTCCAAGAGTTCCGAAACCATGAGCATCATCTACCAATAGTCTGAAGTTATATTTTGATTTAAGGTCACAAATTTCTTTAATTTTTCCCTGCTGGCCTCTCATTCCGAAAACCCCTTCAGTGATTACAAGAATACCCCCTCCGTTCTCTTCAGCTACTTTAGTAGCTCTTTGAAGGTTTTTTTCAAGACTTTCAATATCATTGTGTCTGTACGTAAATCTTTTTCCTGAATGAAGTCTTACACCATCCACGATACATGCATGTGAATCTACATCATAAACGATTACGTCATTTCTGTTAACTAAAGCGTCAATAGTGGAAACCATTCCCTGGTATCCAAAGTTTAATAAATAAGCAGATTCTTTTTGAACAAAATCAGCAAGCTCTCTTTCCAGTTGTAGGTGCTGTTCTGTTTCTCCGGACATAGCTCTTGCTCCCATCGGATAAAACATTCCGTATTGAGCAGCAGCCTTTGCATCAGCTTCCAATACTTCAGGATGATTACATAATCCTAAATAATCATTAGCACTCCAGAAGATTACTTCTCTTCCCTGAAACTGCATTCTAGGTCCGATAGGCCCTTCAAGTCTTGGGAAAATAAAATAGCCTTCTCCATAATCTGCAAATTGTCCAAGAGGTCCTGGATTTTCTTTTATTCTTTCAAAAATATCCAACATTTTATTAGTAATTTTAAGTAAAAAAGCCTTTTGTGATCTACAAAAAAGGCTTTATTGTATAGTATTTGTTATTTTTATTTGATGAATTCTGTTTTAAACACTTCATCGTAGTTGTGTACACAATTATTGACGAAGCCTTGTTCAGCCATCCATTTGTCGCTATATACTTTGGTTATATATCTTGATCCGTGATCCGGATAGATGAGTACAACCAGATCGTCTTTTGAAAATTCATGAGACTGAGCATATTGTATAAGGCCCTGTGTTACGGCACCTGTCGTATATCCACCCATGATGGCTTCTTTTAATGCAATTTCACGCGTTCTGTATGCTGACATTTCATCATTCACCCTTACAAACTCATCTACTTTTTCAAAAAGCAAAGCACCTGGAATCAGGTTTTTTCCCATTCCTTCAATCTGATAAGGATGAACATCTTCTTTATGAATTTCTCCGGTTTCATGATAGCTTTTCAAAATAGAGCCATCAGCATCTACTCCGATAATCTTGATATCCGGATTTTTTTCTTTTAAAAATTTTGCTGAACCTGATAACGTTCCACCAGTACCGGTGCACGCAAAAAGGTGGGTAATCTTACCTTCCGTCTGTTCCCAGATTTCAGGTCCCGTAGTTTGGTAATGGGCATCAATATTCAATTCGTTAAAATACTGATTGATGTATACCGAATTAGGTGTTTCTGCAGCAATTCTCTTTGCTACTTCATAATAAGACCTGGGGTCGTTAGCCGGAACATTCGCCGGACAAACATACACTACAGCACCAAGTGCTTTAAGATAGGCAATCTTTTCAGGTTTAGTTTTATCACTTACTGCTAAAATACATTTGTATCCTTTGATGATGCAAACCATTGCAAGAGAAAACCCGGTATTCCCAGATGTAGTCTCTACAATTACAGAATCTTCTTTTAATAAACCTTTCTTCTCAGCGTTTTCTATAATATGAAGTGCGATTCTATCTTTAGTGGAATGTCCAGGATTATATGATTCTAACTTGGCATAAACGGTTGCAGGAATATCTTTCGTTACAGTATTTAGCTTCACCATAGGAGTGTTTCCTATTAGGCCAAGGATATTATCGTAAACATTACTCATTATTTGTTATTTTTCAATAAAAATCTGAGGGCAAAAATACAAAAAAATAAATAATTTCTAAACTTTTGTTTGATTTCTAAGTCGCCATCAGATAATTAGTTGTTTTTTCATCTTCAATCATTGTACCAATATGCTCTCAAATACTACATCAGTATTTTTAAAATATGTTAAAATCAGCATAAAATGAGATAAAAACCCTATTTTCGCGTAATTGATTTTATACTATGAAAAACTGGACTTTTAGGCAATGGAACACCGTTTTAGGGTGGATTATTTTCGTCATTGCATTTTTCACGTACTTGTCAACCATAGAACCCAACTTTAGTTTTTGGGATTGTGGAGAGTACATTTCTTCTGCTGTAAAATTAGAGGTAACACATGCCCCGGGAGCTGCTTTATTCCAGATTGTGGGTGCTGTTGCGGCTATTTTTGCATTGGGGAAAGGAGAAAATTATTCTATCGTAATCAATGCGATGTCTGCGCTATTCAGCGCCTTTACTATTTTATTTTTGTTCTGGACCATTACTCACTTTGTAAGAAGGTTACTGAACAAAGATTTTGAAGAAGTAACGAAACATCAGGAAATATCCATTCTTTTTGCCGGTGTAATCGGAGCTTTATGTTTTACATTTTCTGATACTTTCTGGTTTTCGGCTGTAGAAGGAGAGGTATATTCCATGGCTTCTATGTTTATCGCTCTTTTGGTATGGTTGATTACAAAATGGGAAAATGAATATACGGCTGCGGATAATGAAAGATGGATCATTCTTATTTTCTTTATTGTAGGACTTTCAGTAGGGGTGCACATGATGTGTATGTTGTCTATTCCAGCAATCTGTCTAGTATATTATGCAAGAAATTATAAGTTTACCTGGAAAAGCTTTATCTGGGCTAACTTAATTACATTGGGAATTTTAATTATCGTATTTAAGATTATTTTCCCATTAATCATGACCATGTTTGGAAAACTTGAAATATTCTTTGTGAATGGTTTAGGGCTTCCTTTCCATTCAGGAACTATTGTCGCTTTCCTTCTTATGGTTGCGATCTGCTACTTCATTATTAAATATGCGAGAAGAAGTAAGAAAAATGTTTATCAGACCGTTGCTTTATCTGTTGTTTATATGATGATTGGTTTTTCATGCTGGATGGTAATTCCAATCAGAGCGAATGCTAATCCACCGATGAACCTTAATGATCCGGATACGGCTATTGGAATGCTGGATTATTATAATAGAGAGCAGTATGGAGACTGGCCAACGATCTACGGGCAAAACTATACGGCTTTTCTTGATGCTAACGGAATTGAAAAAAATGAAGACGGAAGTTTTAAAACAAAGAAAACCGGAGAAATTTTCGAGAAAGATGAGAAAACCGGTACTTACCGAAAGACCGGAGATCGTTTCAATTATGTTTTCAGCAAGTCTCAGATCAGCTTAATGCCGAGAATGTTTAATGAGGATAAGGCGGTGATGGCCAACTACATTTCGATGTATGGAGCACCTGATTTTACCTTTAACTATGGAAATGAAGATGTAGCTGATAATCCTCAGGCGAAGGAAATTTTTGATGACCTTAGAAAGAAATACGAAGATAAGTCCATTACTGCTTCTGATTATCTGAAAGTAAAACCATACAATCTTATTAATGTTCAAAAGCCTTCTCTGGCTCAGAATATGGATTATTTTATTACATTCCAGAACGGATATTATTTTGTACGATACCTGATGTGGAATTTTGTTGGAAGACAAAATGACTTGGAAGGAAATATGGAAAGCACAAAAGGAAACTGGATTTCCGGATTCTCTTTCATTGATAATGCGTTGTGGGGAAACCAGGATAAAATGCCGGCTAAATTTAAAAACGAAAGTACGGTAGCCTTTTTCTTCTTACCCTTAATTTTAGGATTAATTGGATTCTTCTTCCAGCTGAACAGAGACTTTGGAAGATTCTATGCGATATTATCATTATTTGTTATAACCAGTGTAGGGATTATTTTCTACACAGGGGTAAAACCTTTCGAACCGAGAGAAAGAGATTATGCAATGGTGGGCTCATTCTATGCTTTTGCCATATGGATTGGTTTAGGAGCGGGTGCTATTTTATGGTTCATTCAGTCTAAAGTAAAATCTAATGCAGCTAATATTGTTGCCGGAGTAATATTATTAGGAGTTCCTTTCATGATGGGATTCCAGAATTATAACGTACACGACAGAAGTAACCGATATACGGCTTATGATTATTCATACTCAGTATTAAAATCATTACCAAAAGAGGGAATCTTATTTGTATATGGAGATAATGATACATATCCGGTTTGGGCTATTCAGGAAACTGAAAGATTCCGTGATGATGTTAAAGTAATCAACTTTACACTTTTATCTACTCCATGGAATATCGATCAGGTAAAAAGAAAAACCTATAATGCGAATCCAATTCCGAGTCAGTTGACACATGAAGACTACAGGGATGGATCTAATGATCAGGTTTATTTAATGAAGAAAGAAGATTGGAAAAATATTTTTGATAATCTTCAGCAGCAAGGAGCTCCTGCCACGGAATTCCAATCTTTCAGAAAATATCTTACACAGGATTCCATTACCTTAAAAGAAGCGGTGAATTTCATTAAAATGAAATCTCCGGAGAAAGATGAGATTTTAAAAATGATCTTTGGTGAAGCTCGTTATGAAAAGTACAACTTCCTTCCGGTAAGTAAATTTATCTTACCTGTGAATAAAGACAATGCATTAAGAGCAGGAATCATTAATCAGGCTGACTTGCCTAATGCAGTCAATCAGATCATGATCGATTATAAAGCCAATACATTATATAAAAGCAACCTGATGATGTTTGATATTCTGGCTAATTTTGACTGGAAAAGACCGATCAACTTCTCTTCAGGAGGTATTTATGACAGTGAAAATATTTTCTATCTGGACGAGTATCTTCAGTTTGACGGTTTCAGCTACAGGTTGATTCCTATCCACACGCCACCAAACAATGATGGTGATATGGGAAGGGTAGATGCCAACTCATTATATAATGTGGTGAAAAACTTCAGATGGGGGAATTTTAAAGATTTAAATACCCATTTCGATGAAACAGCTACATCTAATATTATCAGTTACAGAAGCTCGGCAAGCAGAGCGGCGGCAGCACTTTCTCTGAGCGGACAGAAAGCTAAAGCAGTTGAATTATTGGATTTGGCAGCAAAAGAAATTCCAGTAGAAAAATACAATGATCCACGTTCATTAAGCTCTATTGTTTACGGATATATCGTAGCGGGTCAGGAGCAAAAAGGATTAAAGCTGGCAGAAATTCTTAAGAAAGGAATTTTTGATGAATATGATTATTATCTAAGTCTTGCTCCTGGTGAGCAGAGGTATCTGAGAAGAGCAATGGGAGCAAAACCTATGGAATATTCTCTTGTGGTATCTGCTGTAACAACTGCTTACACTGCAATTGGCCAAAAAGATAAGGCCTATGATTATTTAGTGAAGTCCATAGAACCTATTGATAAAAAATTCAATGTATTTGTCAAAGACCTTCAGCAGATGGGCAAAGAAAAAGCGATGAGCGAATCTGAAAATGTACAGAAGATTACACCATTCTACCAATATCTATTTGATATTATGGCGCCTTTTGATTCCACTTATTCTAAGGAAAAAGAAAATCAGATTACCACAGCTATTATGAAAGCAACACAATAGAAACAGTATATTTTAAAAACGGAACTTCGGTTCCGTTTTTTTTTGTTTTAAAAGTAAATGGATTTATTAAAAACTGAATAGTAATTTAAATGTACAATAAGCTATATCTGAATATGTCATAACCATATCATTAAAAAATTACAAGTCTAATATTAAAAGGTATTATTAAGTAAATTATTAAGAACAATAGCTGTTGAAAAGGGTTAAAAAAAAGTATCTTTGAAATCCTGGTGAGTAAAAGAGTTTAACTGGATGAAAAATTACTTAAAAAAGATATTATAAATTAACTTTTTATATGAAGAACTGGACTTTTAGGCAATGGAATACCGTTTTAGGATGGATTATTTTCGTCATTGCATTTATTACTTATTTATCAACAATAGAGCATTATTTGAGTTTTTGGGATTGTGGAGAGTACATCTCTTCTGCTGTAAAATTAGAGGTAACACACGCCCCGGGAGCTGCTTTATTCCAGATCGTGGGTGCTGTTGCGGCTATTTTTGCATTAGGAAAAGCAGATAATTATGCAATTGTCATCAATGCGATGTCTGCGCTATTCAGCGCATTTACTGTTTTATTTTTGTTCTGGACCATTACTCACTTTGTAAGAAGGTTACTGAACAAAGACTTTGAAGAAGTAACGAAACATCAGGAAATATCCATTCTTTTTGCCGGTGTAATCGGAGCTTTATGTTTTACATTTTCTGATACATTTTGGTTTTCAGCTGTAGAAGGAGAGGTATATTCCATGGCTTCTATGTTTATCGCCCTTTTGGTGTGGCTGATTACAAAATGGGAAAATGAGTATAAAGCTGCGGATAATGAAAGATGGATCATCCTTATTTTCTTTATTGTAGGACTTTCAGTAGGGGTGCATATGATGTGTATGTTGTCTATTCCAGCAATCTGTCTAGTATATTATGCAAGAAATTATAAGTTTACCTGGAAAAGCTTTATCTGGGCTAACTTAATTACATTGGGAATTTTAATTATTGTATTTAAAATTATTTTCCCATTGATTATGACGATATTTGGAAAACTGGAGATACTATTTGTAAATGGTTTAGGACTTCCTTTCCATTCAGGAACTATTGTCGCTTTTCTTCTTATGGTTGCGATCTGCTACTTCATCATTAAATATGCGAGAAGAAGCAAGAAAAATGTTTATCAGACCATTGCTTTATCTGTTGTTTATATGATGATTGGTTTTTCATGCTGGATGGTAATTCCAATCAGAGCGAATGCTAATCCACCGATGAACCTTAATGATCCGGATACGGCTATCGGAATGCTGGATTATTATAACAGGGCACAATATGGAGACTGGCCAACGATCTACGGGCAAAACTATACGGCTTTCCTTGATGCTAAAGGAATTGAAAAAAATGAAGACGGAAGTTTTAAAACGGAAAAGACAGGTGATATCTATGAAAAGGATGAAAAAACCGGTACTTACCGAAAGACCGGAGATCGTTTCAATTATGTCTTCAGCAAGTCTCAGATCAGCTTAATGCCGAGAATGTTTAATGAGGATAAGGCGGTGATGGCCAACTATATTTCGATGTATGGAGCACCTGACTTTACCTTTAACTATGGAAATGAAGATGTAGCTGATAACCCTCAGGCTAAGGAAATTTTTGATGACCTTAGAAAGAAATATGAAGATAAATCCATTACTGCTTCTGACTATCTGAAAGTAAAACCATACAATCTTATTAATGTTCAAAAGCCTTCTCTGGCTCAGAATATGGATTATTTCATTACATTCCAGAACGGATATTATTTTGTACGATACCTGATGTGGAATTTTGTTGGAAGACAAAATGATTTGGAAGGACACATGGAAAGTACTAATGGGAATTGGATTTCCGGATTCTCTTTCATCGATAATGCGTTGTGGGGAAACCAGGATAAAATGCCGGCTAAATTTAAAAATGAAAGTACGGTGGCTTTTTTCTTCTTACCATTGATCTTAGGATTAATTGGATTCTTCTTCCAGCTGAACAGAGACTTTGGAAGGTTTTATGCTTTGTTGTCTTTATTTATTCTAACAGGTGCGGGAATTGTTTTCTATACAGGAGTAAAGCCGTTTGAAGTAAGAGAAAGAGATTATGCAATGGTAGGGTCTTTCTATGCTTTTGCCATATGGATTGGTTTAGGAGCGGGTGCTATTTTATGGTTCATTCAGTCTAAAGTAAAATCTAATGCAGCTAATATTGTTGCCGGAGTAATATTATTAGGAGTTCCGTTCATGATGGGATTCCAGAATTATAATACTCATGATCGTAGTCGTAAATCGGCTGCTCACGACTATGCCTATTCATTTTTAAAGTCTTTACCAAAAGAAGATATTATGTTTCTGTACGGAGATAATGATACATTCCCGGTTTGGGCTATTCAGGAAACTGAGAGATTACGGGATGATGTAAAAACGGTTAATTTTACATTGCTTTCCACTCCTTGGTATTGTGATCAGGTAAAAAGGAAGACCTATAATGCTAGCCCTATTCCAGGAGAACTTACGCGTGAAGATTATAAAGATGGTGTAAACGATCAGATTTATATTATGAAAAAAGAGGACTGGCAGAATATATTCAGTAATCTTCAGCAGCAAGGAGCTCCTGTCACGGAACTTCAATCCTTCAAAAAGTATCTAACTCAAGATTCCATTACTTTAAAAGAGGCCATAAGTTTTATCAAACTGAAATCTCCGGAGAAAGATGAGATTTTAAAAATGATCTTTGGTGAAGCTCGTTATGAAAAGTACAACTTCCTTCCGGTAAGTAAATTTATCTTACCTGTGAACAAAGAAAACGCTTTGAAAGCAGGAATTATCAACCCAAGTGATTTGCCGAATACCGTTGATCAGATCATGATTGATTATAAAGCTAATACACTTTTTAAAGGTAACTTAATGATGTTCGATATTTTTGCCAATTTTGACTGGAAGAGACCAATCAATTTCTCTTCGGGAGGAGTTTATGATAGTGAAAATATTTTCTATCTGGATGATTATCTTCAGTTTGATGGTTTCAGCTACAGATTGATTCCTATCCATACGCCACCGAGAAGCGATGGTGATATGGGAAGAGTAGATGCTAATTCATTATATAATGTCGTGAAAAATTTCAAATGGGGTAATTTTAAAGACCTGACCAACCATTACGATGAAACTGCAACATCCAATATTATAGGTTATAGATCAACAGTTAGCAGAGCTGTAGGAGCATTATCATCTACCGGACAGAAAGCTAAAGCAGTTGAATTATTGGATTTGGCGGCAAAAGAAATTCCGGTAGAAAAATATAATGATCCACGTTCATTAAGCTCTATTGTTTACGGATATATCGTAGCGGGTCAGGAGCAAAAAGGATTGAAGCTGGCAGAAATTCTTAAGAAAGGAATTTTTGATGAATATGATTATTATCTAAGTCTTGCTCCTGGTGAGCAGAGGTATCTGAGAAGGGCAATGGGAGCAAAACCTATGGAATATTCTCTTGTGGTATCTGCTGTAACAACTGCTTACACTGCAATTGGACAAAAAGATAAGGCCTATGGCTATTTAGTAAAGTCCATAGAACCTATTGATAAAAAATTCAATGTATTTGTTAAAGATCTTCAACAGATGGGCAAAGAGAAAGCGATGAGCGAATCTGAAAATGTACAGAAGATCACGCCATTCTACCAATATCTATTTGATATTATGGCACCTTTTGATTCCACTTATTCTAAGGAAAAGGAAAATCAGATTACCACAGCTATTATGAAAGCAACACAATAGAAACAGCATATTTTAAAAACGGAACTTCAGTTCCGTTTTTTTTTGTTATTGTATTCATTCATTTTTAAGATTATATTTGTGCAGTTAAAGAAGCACAATGTCTGAAAGAACAAATAAACTCCCAATTTATGCTGTCATTTGTACAGTAGTTTTTAAACTCATTTTTTTACTGACGCACCATATTCAGGAAGATGCGTTCATTACCTGGAGGGTAGCTCAGAACCTAATGGACTATGGAGTTATAGGATTTAACGGAGATACTAAGATTTCAGCGTCTACGACGCATTTGTATGTTTTTGTCTCTTATCTTTTCAATCTTATCTTTGGAAAAGAATATTTTATTGAGCCTATTCTTATTTTTAATTCTATTCTTTTCACGATAGGAAGTTTGTTCTTATCGCACCTGCTTCTTAAAAATCCATGGCATAAAGCCATCTTTATATTTTTGTTCGGAATTTTACCGCCTTCTATAAAGATTTCTATTTTAGGAATGGAGTATGGACTTCTTTTTTTCCTGGAAATGGCATTGCTATATTATGGCTTTAAAAAAGAAAAAAAGTGGGCGCTGATCCTGCTTCCTGTATTTATTTTATTTACGAGAATTGACACGGTTATTTTCTTAGGGATTGTATTTCTGGTAGATACTTTTTACAATAAAAAAATAAGATGGAGTTATATTCTGGGTGGAATCTTAGGGATTTCCGTCGCTCTTTCTTTCAATTGGCTGTATTTTGGAGAATGGGTTAACAATACCATTGTCGCAAAAAAACTTCTCTATGATAAAAATTTCACCTTAAATCAGGATATAGAATATTTCAGACTTAATTACGGAAACTTTTGGGGAATGCTAAAAGTGCCGGGTGATTTTAATCCGCTCACCATACTTATTCTGATTTTTGAATTGGTATGCTTTATATTTCTTATCCGGCAGAAGGAAAAGAGAAATTACTTTTTATGGATGCTTTTTCTTTTCGGTTGGGCCAAACAGTTCATTTTCCTTTCTCAGAAAAGTCTTTTTGATTGGTATTATTGGGTGCCGCAGATTCTCCTTTTTGTTCCGGTGATCATATTTGTATTGGAACAGAAACAGAAAAGAAGACTATGGTTATCTTTATTAATCATTTTCTATATCCTGCCGATGCTGATTTTCCAGACGGTTCATTCTATTGCTACAGGAAATGGAGAATGGAACTACAGGAGGTCAATAGGAATATTTTTGAACTTCTATGAAAAAGATAAGAACCAATGGATTCTATTGGAACCTGCAGGGTATATTCCTTATTTCTCCGGATTGAAAACGATTGATGAAGTCGGATTGGTAGATAAGCAGATTCAGAATGAAATTAAAAAAGATAAGCCACATTACTGGATCAATACGGTAAAAAACAGAAAACCTAAATATTTACTTTCTTATAATAACTTATTCAATGGTCCCGATGCAGAATATTATAAAGAACATTACAGATTATTGGAGGAATGCAGAATAAATAATTATCTGAAAAGTGATAATAAGATTCTGGAGAAGATTTATAGACTGAAGCCATCAGGAACTGATTATAATTTATATGTGAGGGTGAAATGATACGAGTTGAGAGGTACGGGATATCAGATTAGCTGTAAAAATGGTAACTCGAATCTCGACCCCGAATCCTAAAAAACTAAAAACTATGAAATACTGTGCTTTTCTCAGAGGAGTCAATGTAAAAGGGACCAATATGAAAATGGTTGATGTCTGCCAGGTTTTTAAAGAAGTAGGAATGGAAGACGTAAATTCCATTCTGGCATCCGGAAATATTGTATTTTCTTCTGATAAACATGCAGCAGACCTCAAGGTAATTCTTGAAAAAGCAATGTCTGATTATTTTTCTTATGAGGCTTTTTTGTTCATTAAATCTCAGGAAGAAATTGAGCATTTCTGGAGCGGAAATCCTTTTGAGAAAAATGAGGATCTTCATATTTATACTTTTGTCGGAAATAAAGAGATAGAAGGTATTCTTATGAAAGAATTTGATATGGCTTCTAAAACTGAAAATGAGAGAGCTCAAATTGTTAATGGGGTATTTTATTGGCAGGTTCCTAAAGGAAATACGCTGGATTCAAGCTTTGGAAAAATATTGGGTAAGAAAAGTATGAAAGATCAGTTTACGAGTAGAAACATCAATACTTTTGAAAAAATATTGAAAAAAATGAGTTCATGATAAAACTATTAACCATCACTTTTTTAGCTGCTTGTGTTTCTATATCTGCACAAACTGTTATTCCTTTGAAATTTGATAAGAATATTCCGGATTCGGAAAATAACTGGGTTGCTTTGCCTAAATCAGACAAAGAGAAAACCTATCATGTTGGGTTTATCTATTTTGATGAATATGCGGGATATACGTATAGAAATGCGGGAATTTTAACAGATGAAAACAATCAGCTGAATTATACTGAAGATGAAGATTCAAAGAAGAGGTTATTAATAGCACGAATGGGCAACCTAGAATATAAAGTGGCTGAAATTTCTCCGGATTTATTAAAACGATTTAATTTGCCTGCTCAACCGGATTGGTTGAAAAACTATTTATCCTCAGGATCTGAAAATGATAAAGTTCTCAATAGAGCAAGCAAAATGAATGGTGCTAATTTTCCCCAACTAGCACTTCCAAAGTTAGAAAAGCTCTATCAAAATAATTTTAAAACTAATAAAGTGTATTTTGAGCTTGCCTTTTCATATAATGCACTAAAAGACTTCGCCAATGCGGAAAAAATCTGTATGGAAGCCATGCGTAATAAAATTTCTGATGATCTTATCAATAAAGAATATATTTATTCGTTATTACAACAGAAAAAGACTAGTGAAGCGGATACTTTTTTAAGTGGAGCGCTGGGGAACTTTATAAATAAAGACAATAAAGCAGAATCGATGATGAATATGGTGGCTTTTAATGCCCAGTATAAGAATATAGATTTAGCTGAAAAATGGCTAAATTTACTAAAGAAAGAAAATGACGAAAAGTACAAGCAAAATATAGAACAGCTAGAAAATATAATAAATAAAAATAAAGATTAATGATTCAGTATTTAGATAATATCCAACACAAAGATTCAAAAAACTTCTTTCTTATTGCCGGTCCATGTATTATTGAAGGTGAAGATATGGCTTTGAGAATTGCTGAAAAAATTATAGAGATTACTAATAAATATAATATTCCCTATATTTTTAAAGGAAGCTTTAAAAAAGCGAACAGAAGTAGAGTAGATTCATTTACTACCATTGGGGAAGAGAAATCTTTGGAAATCCTGAAAAAAGTTGGAGAAACCTTTAATATTCCGACTACAACAGATATTCATGAAAACGAACATGCAGCTTTAGCAGCTCAGTATGTGGATGTTTTACAAATCCCTGCATTTTTAGTGCGTCAGACTGATTTATTGGTTGCTGCTGCTGAAACAGGAAAATGTGTGACGCTTAAAAAAGGACAGTTTCTTTCTCCGGAATCGATGAAGTTTGCGGTTCAGAAAATTACAGATTCTAACAATCAAAAAGTAGCGATCATTGAAAGAGGAAATTCTTTCGGATATACAGACCTGATTGTAGACTACAGAGGTATACCGACAATGAGAACGTATGCTCCGGTAATTCTGGATGTTACGCATTCTTTACAACAACCTAACCAAAACTCTGGTGTTACAGGAGGAAGACCAGAGTTAATTGAAACCATTGCTAAAGCAGGAATTGCTGTTGGAGCGGACGGACTCTTTATAGAAACACATCCTACACCAGAAACAGCATTGTCTGATGGAGCTAATATGTTAAGATTAGATTTATTAGAAGATTTGTTACAAAAATTAACGAGAGTTAGAGAAGCCATTCTATAAATATGAAAAAACTATTAATACTTTTTGCCTTTTCTTTTTGCTCCTTTATTTATTCTCAGAAAAGAGATTCCTTACAAATTGTTTTGCCTCCAAAGTATAACCTACATTTGGCTGAAAAGCAGGAAAATGATAAAATGGTCATGATGGAATATATTCCGAAGGGTCAAAACTGGGATAATTATGATATCATTGTTACAAAAATAACGATAAAAAATGCTGCAAAAGTTCCATTACAAAATTTTTTTGAGAGCCAAAAAAAGATTGTTGAAGGAAAAGCTGATAACCTAAGAGTTAAAGAATTGTCCAGGAATAAAGAAAATGAAAGAGAGTATATTCTTTTCACTATGAAAGCAGATTCTTATAAAGATTCCAAAACCACAGAATCTCAGGTGTATTACATTGCAAAAGGTGAGCAAGATGTATTTATCTTTATTTCAGCTATAAAAGAAAAAAACTTACCTGATGAATTTGTCAAGGAATGGGCAAAAGTTTTTGAGCAAAGCCAAATTATCAAATAAAATTTATAAATTCACTTCTTGAAATTTTAAAATATTTCTTTTGAAAAAACTAGTTTTACCGCTGAGCCTTATGGTTCCCATGTTAGTCTTCTCCCAAACTAAAAAAAGAGATACTACAAAAGTCACCGATATTGAGGAGGTCGTTTTCCAGAAAAAAATAAAAGGAAAAACAACCGACCTTACAACGGTGAAAATCTCAGCAAAGGATGCTAAGAATGTAGCCAGTATTTCGGGAGGGATAGAAGGGATTCTTAAGACGTTACCTTCCGTAAATTCAAATACAGAGCTTTCTTCGCAGTACATGGTTCGTGGTGGAAACTATGATGAAAACCTTATCTATATTAATGATATTGAAATATACAGACCTTTCCTGATCAGAAATTCTCAACAGGAGGGACTCAGTATGATTAATCCGGATATGGTTTCAACGGTTAATTTTTCTGCCGGAGGATTTGAACCCCGATATGGAGATAAAATGTCGTCTGCCTTAAATATCTATTACCGGGAACCTGAAAAGTTTGAACTTTCAGGAGAAGCTAGTTTGATTGGCGGAAGATTAACGACTGGTTTTGCATCAAAAAATAAAAAACTGACCGCTTTATTTTCAGGAAGATACAGGAATACCAATCTGGTACTGAATACCCTGAAAGAAGATACCAACTTTAATCCGACTTATTGGGATTTTCAGTCCTATATCAACTATCATATCAATCCAAAGCTTAGCTTATCATTTATAGGATATTATTCTAAAAATGATTATGAAATGATTCCTAAAGAAAGAAGTGTAGATTTCGGAAGTCTTCAAAGACCTCTTAATCTTACTGTCAATTACGCCGGAAAGGAAAATGATCAGTACAAAAATATGATGGGGACGCTTTCCATGAATTTTAAGCCTTCAGATCAATGGAAGTTTACTTTGGATGCTTTTGCGTATCAAAATAGGGAAAGAGAATATTATTCGATTGCTTCTGCTTATATATTGCAAACATTTGATCCTATTACAGGAGCGCCGATAACTACTTACGATACAGGAGGACAAATTGATCATGCAAGGAATGACCTTTTTGTAAGAACTTATGGAACTCAGTTCAGAGCGCGTTTTTCACCTAATGTGAATACCGATATTGAAGTAGGGTTCAAATACGAGAAAGAAAACCTGAATGACCTTACCAATGAATGGAAATTGGTAGATTCTGCGGGGTACAGTATGCCAAGGCCTATTGATGATCCGAGATTTGGAACTCCGGGAGACCTTAAGCTTATGTACAGAATTGCAGGAAATAATCAGATCGAACCTACCAGATTATCAGCCTATGCCCAGTATTCTCAAAAATTTTTCTGGGGAACTAATAAATTTTTTGTTAATGCAGGAGCAAGAGTAGCACACTGGAGCTTTAATAATGAAACTATTTTCTCACCAAGATTACAGTTTGCCATTAAGCCGGACTGGGATACGGATATGTTGTTTAAGCTTTCGGGAGGGGTGTATTATCAGGCACCTTTCTATAAAGAAATTAAAGATTTGGACGGAAACTTTAATAATACGATTAAATCACAACGTTCTCTACAAGCCATTTTAGCGAATGATTATGAATTCCAGATGTATGATAGACCCTTCAAACTGACAACAGAGGTATACTATAAGAAAATGAATGATCTGATTCCTTATTATATGGATAATGTACGGATCCGATACTCAGGGAGAAATAATGCTTCCGGATATGCTTATGGAATTGATACCAGGTTATTCGGGGAATTTGTTCCCGGCGTAGATTCATGGTTATCTGCAAGTTATGCCAGAGTCTATGAAAATATTGATGGAAGAGGAAATATTCCGAGACCTACCGATCAAAGATTGAGATTTGCAATGTTTTATCAGGATTATATGCCACAATTCCCATCGATGAGGGTGAATCTTACCTTGACCTATGCTATGGGACTACCAACAGGAGCGCCCATTATATTAAACCAGGATGGAGCTCCGGATGTAGGCGCTGCTTACCAATACCAAAGAACTTTACCTTCTTATAAAAGAGTCGATATCGGATTATCTAAAGTATTTATCGATTCTAAAGACAAAAAGAAAACCTATGGATTCTGGGGTAATTTCGAAGAACTTATTTTAGGGGTACAGGTTTTCAATGCATTTAATATCAGGAATACAGTAGCCAATCAATGGATTACAGATGCTAATACCAACTTTATGTATCCTGTACCGGTTCGTTTGACCGGACGATTCTTTAATGTGAAACTTGAGTTTAAGATTAAATAAATAATAAGGTCGCAGATATCAGCTAGGTATATTTAAAAATCTGCTCAATCGGCAAGAGATATAATAATAAAACACTTCTGAATTTTCAGAAGTGTTTTATTTATGTGTTAAAATATTTTCTATATGCAGATTATTACTATATTTTTTTAATCTGTATTGACGTTATTTGCCGAATTTTATAACAAGATTACATAATTTTATAACAACTGATAGGAAGATATTTTTACCTTTGCTTCAGCATATGAAAAAGATTCTTGCCATATTGTTTTCTGTTTTCTACTTTGGATTTTCTTCCGGAGCTGTTTTCAGTATTCATTATTGTATGGAAGAATTTGTTTCTGTGAGCCAGAAAAGTAGTGATATATGCGGTAAATGTGGTGTTAAAACCAAAAAAGACTGTTGTAAAACAGAAATCAAAATTGTAAAAGTTGATGATTCTCAGAAATCAGACTTTTTAAAAGTTGATTTCCTAAAACAGATGGCAGCGTTTGAGAAACATGAATTTTTCTTTACAGATTCCTCTTTTTCAACGGTAAAGTTTACCTCTATTCAGATCAATGCACCGCCTGAAACAAGGTCTGTACCTATTTTTATTACCCATTGTAATTTCAGAATTTAGAATTAAGTTTTTGTTTGATGCTTTCATCAGTACAAACGATAAGCATGGTCGCATGATATCATGCGATTTCAAAACTACTATTGATTAAACAACTTATTTAATTCTAAAATTTAAAACAATGAAAAAATATATCATCACCGCAGTATTCTCTTTATTTTCAATGATTTCTATATCAGCTCAATCTAAATCGAATGCTCAGGTATCAAAGCTTTATCAAAATTATATTACGATCAAAGCAGCATTGGCATCTGATGATGCAGATAAGGCTTCCAAAGCGGCAACTGAATTCATTAAAACTGCTTCAACAATCGACTATAAAGTCGTTTCAGAAGGTAATCTAACCATTCTTAAAAAAGATGCTACCGCTATTTCTGAAGCTAGAAATATCAATAGTCAGAGAGAGAATTTCTTTAATCTTTCTGATAATATGATCGCTTTAACAAAGCAATTCAAACTTTCCGATAAACCTGTATTTGTACAATATTGCCCAATGGCTGACGGAAGCTGGCTAAGTAGCGAAAAACAAATCGTCAATCCTTATTACGGAAGTAAAATGCTTTCTTGCGGAAGTGTTAAATCAGAGATTAAATAATATGATCCGGGGATGGGAAATTTAAAAGCGGGAGGAAATGAAGTGGGAGGCTGGATGTTATCATTGAACGGGTATTTCTGATAGCTGTTGCTTAACCTACCGGTATTATTAAATAGAATTTCCATATTCCTGATTCAGATTAAGTAATCAATGTATTTATCTTTAAAATAATAAGTTGTATAGCTTTTGTTAAAATTTACTTTAATTGAATAACAAAGCTGTACAGCTTAAAATGAACTCGAAATATTATGAGAAAACTAATAATATTTCTGCTGTTTTTGTTCTCTGTTTTCACTTTCGCACAAGCAACAAAGTCTTATTATACCTGCCCGATGCATCAGGAAGTAGTTTCCCAAAAACCTGGAGACTGTCCGAAATGTGGGATGACCTTGGTAAAAAAGGCTGTTACAGCTCAATCTAAAATTGTTGAAAAACAAGACGCAAAAACTCAGAATAATAAAATAAAAGAAATCAGGGAAAAGAGCAATCTTGAATCAAAAACTAATAACAAGAAAACCTCAATTTCTAAAGCAGACACAAGTTTGCAAACACAGTATACTTGTTCCATGCATCCTGAGGTTATTACTGATCAGCCGGGAAAATGCCCTAAATGTGGGATGGAACTGGTACCAAAGGAAGATAGTAAGAAGGTAGATGTTCAGGATCAACATAAAGAGACTTCAGTACTGAAAAGGAATTCTGAAAACGGTAAGGTTACCTTTGGAGGAAAAACGGTCCGTTACGATTTGTACGTGAAAGATACGATTGTCAATTTTACAGGGAGAAACCGTAGAGCTATTGCAGTAAACGGAAAATTACAGGCTCCTACCTTATATTTTACAGAAGGAGATACTGCAGAAATTTATCTTCATAATATGTTGAAGGAAAATACCGGTTTTCACTGGCATGGAGTTATCCTGCCTAATGAACAAGACGGAGTTCCATATCTTACCACCAAACCCGTACTGCCTGGTGAAACCCATCTATATAAATTTAGAGTTTCCCAGAATGGAACCTACTGGTACCACTCGCATCAAGGACATCAGGAACAGATTGGGATGAATGGAATTTTGGTTTTCAAAAAAAGAGAGGGTGAACCTACAGCAGAATATACTAAAGAAATCCCTGTGCTTTTAGGAGACTGGAGTGATGAGGATCCTATGCAAATTGCAAGAAGACTTCATATGGCCAATACAGACTGGTATTCCATTAAGAAAAATGCGGTTCAAAGTTATTGGGAAGCGATTAAGTCTGGAAATTTAGGAACAAAAGCTTTGAATGAATGGAAAAGAATGAAAGCGATGGATGTAAGTGACGTATATTATGATAAATTCCTTATCAACGGTTTACCGAGTTCTGAATATGCTCATTTGAAAGCTGGAGATAAGGTACGGTTGCGGGTGGCCAATGGAGGGTCATCGACTTATTTTTGGTTGAACTATGGTGGTGGAAAAATAAAAGTGGTGGGTAATGACGGAAACGATGTGGTTCCTACAGAAGTGGACCGATTGATTGTTGGTGTCTCGGAAACCTATGATATTGAAGTTACCATTCCTGAAAACAAAAGCTTTGAGTTCCGGGCAACTTCTGAAGATAGAATTGGTCATGCTTCATTATGGTTGGGATCTGGAGAAAAAATACAAGCCCCGGATCTGCCAAGATTGAAACTTTTTGAAGGGATGAAAATGATGAATGGAATGATGGAGATGAGTGGTAATATGAAACCGATGAATATGACGATGGGCAATCAGATGATGGATATGAATGAAGTGATGTACCCTGAGCTTCCAGAAAGCCAACGGAAGATGACTATGAAGCATATGAATGAAATGATGGGTGTCATGACCAAAGAAAAGAAAAATGATGAACATTCTGAGCCTTCAGGAATGGATATGAAGGAAGAAAAGACCATTAAAAGGTTATCCTATAATATTTTAAAAGCCCCGGAAAAAACGATTCTATCTACCGAAAATATAAGGGAACTGAAGTTTACGCTCGAAGGAAATATGAACCACTATTTATGGACGCTCGACAACAAAACGGTTACTGAGACAGATAAAATTCTGGTAAAGAAAGGGGAGATCCTTAGAATAACGATGTATAATAACTCGATGATGCGTCATCCCATGCACCTACACGGACATGATTTTAGACTGATCAATTCCAAAGGAGAATACTCACCCTTAAAAAATGTGGTGGATATTATGCCGATGGAAACGAATACAATAGAATTTGTGGCCAACCAGGATGGTGATTGGTTTTTCCACTGTCATATTTTGTACCATATGATGGCCGGAATGGGAAGGATATTCAGCTATGAAAATTCGAAACCTAATCCACAACTTCCCAATAGAAAGTTAGCGTGGAAGAATTTCCTGAAAGATAACAGAATGGTAAGCTCCATGGCTATGTTGGATATTGCGAGTAATAAAATACATGCAGAGACAATGACAATGTTCGGTCCAAGATGGGCAAATCTTAATGAGTTTCATTCCAACTGGGATTTTAACCATTTTGATGGTAATTTTAAAGTCGGAAGATTTTTAGGAAAATTCCAATGGGCACTTCCTTATGCAGGATTCAGGATTCAGAAAAATCATGAGATTATGGAAAGACAGATGGCAGAAGGAATGGGAATGGATTTTCAGGGTAAGAAAACCTGGTTTGGGCAAAATAAAGCAGCTAAAAATAAAGCATCATTTATCGTCGGTATGCAATACCTTTTACCTATGCTGATCACAGCAGATGCAAGTGTGGATCAGAATGGTAAAGTATTATTAGAATTAAAAAGAGAAGATATCCCTATTTCCAGAAGAATCAGAGGAAACTTCAGTATTAATTCTGATGGAGAGTTTACGACCGGATTACGATATATTGTCCAGAAATGGTTTTCTATTTCCGGAAATTACGATAACGAAATGGGATGGGGAGCTGGTATTACCTTGACCTACTAAATAAAAAGGACTGTCGCATAAGGCAGTCTTTTTTTATTATATACTTAAAGGTTTTTATGCAACCATAGATGGCACAAATGTTTACAGATGGTTGTATATATTTTCAGATGGAATTTAGTTTACCTTTCCAATTGTATTAATCTTTCGATCATTTTTTGACTGGTACTTTCCGGCATAAGGCGCATTAAAAAATTTCGTAAACCGGTTCCATGATCCCATAGTGACATTTTCCCTATTTGCCGACTTGCACTAACGATATAATCCACTTTTTTTCTCCTTATTTTTTGAAAGTCTTCAAAAACAGCATTAAAATCTTTAGTTTTCTCCAATAGCTTTCCAATAATGTATGCGTCTTCTATTGCCTGACATGCTCCCTGTCCCATATTAGGGGTTGTTGCATGCGCTGAATCTCCAATCAGGCATAAGTTGTCGGAATACCATTTGGGGATGGGAGAAAGGTCTGTAATATCGTTTATAATAACATCATTTATATTAGTTGTGTAAATAATGTCTTTCACTATAGGGCTGAAATCATTAAAGAGAGATAGTAAATCAATATCCGGATAAAAATCTTTATCCTTAATTACAGCATACCAATATACTTTTGTTGGCGATATTCTGACAAAACCAAATCGCTTGGCTTTCCCCCATATCTCTAAGGCTTCGTGGTGATACTTTTCAGGGAGATTGTAATTTACTAATCCACGCCAACATTTTTGTCCCGAGTTTCTGATCTTTCCGGTTTTAAAAATCTGATTTCTGATTTTAGATTTGATGCCATCTGCTCCGAAAACGATTTCACTTTCTACAGCTGTTCCATTTTCAAAATGTAGAGTATAGTGATCCTTTTTTTCAATTTTTTCTAAAGTATGATTGAGACGAATGCTTTCAAATCCAACGTTTTCAGCAAGAACTCTTTGTAATTCTGCTCTGTGAATTGCTACATTACTCACATTGAACTTCTTTTCGTATTCGGTACTGTTTGTGGTTGAAATAGATCTTAAAGATGCATCCGTTATTGAAATTCCATGAATTGTATTTCCTGCGCTTTCAATTTTTTCTTTTAGGTGGAGCTGGTCGAATACCTGCATGGCATTCATGGCCATCATAATTCCGGCTCCTACAGGTCGTATTTCCGGGGCAGATTCATAAATTTTAAAATCCAGATTATGCTGCTTAAGAATATTCCCAAGGGTAAGACCACCAATGCCGGCTCCAATGATCGAAATTGAATTCATCTGGCTTTATTATTTATCCTATAAAGTTAGGATATAATTTTCAGAAACTTTTTTAAATCCATATTTTTCAAAGAAGTGGTGAGCCCCTTTATTATCAATTCCACTTTCCAACAGAATAAAATTAATATTCCAGTTTTTTGATTCCAGGATGGCTTTTTCAAGAAGAGCACTTCCGATAGACTGCCCACGGACAGAGTTATCTAACAACATATCTTCCAATACAGCATACTTTTTAAACCCACTATTGATAACATTGAAAAGAAGCATTCCGATGATATTTCCTTCATTATTTTCTGCAATTAGAATCTCTAATTTCGATGAAGAAGAGCCTTCAGAATTAAAATCAGAGGTAAGCTGTTCCGTTAATATAGATTCCAGGTTAGGACTCCATTCATGTGAGTTTTCAGCACGGCCGGAGATGATTTCTCCATGAGAAATATAAGATTCTGTTTTATGGGTGATGAAGAAATTGACTAATTCCTTCACACGGCTTTTATCATTGAGCCATTGAGTGGTATATTGCATTATTACTTTAGGTTTTTAAGTTCATCCAACAATTGGTGCTGTTTATTGATGAAAGTATTTAAATCATCCGATTTTAAAGGATGAGCGTTTTGGTATTTTTCTATTTCAGGTAATGTTTTTTTAGTTTTGAAAACGGTATACAGGTCATTCATTCTCGTTTCATTGGCATTGACCTGAGCAATTAAGTCTTTTACATGCTTGATTTTAGAGAGGTATTGATCAGAGCTGTTTTCAATAGCTTTTGTAATTTCCTTTTTCAGAAGAGAATCACTTATAGAGTTGACATGATAACGGGCATCACGATAGTATAATTCTGATTTATCAAGAATTTTATTGTATTCAGAGATGACTTTGGCAGCTTCTCTGTTGGTATTTTCTATTTTATCATCAAGGGCCTTAAGGTTTTGATCATCTTTAATGAGCTCAAAATAAATCTGATCAATGATGTCCTGGCCTCTTTTACTTTTTAAGGAACCTGATAGAGGGGTAGCTGCATTATCAACTACATTATCTGCTACAGATGTCGTTTCGGATTTATTTTCTGTGCATGAAAATAAGAGGATAGTGAGAGATAATGGATAGAGTATTTTTTTCATAAAGTGTTTTTTGCGAATCTGTCATTTCGAGGATAGGAGAACTTTCTTAGTTTTTGTATTCGGAATGAAAATCGTGTTCATTGATTTTACCAGATTAGTTTACATTTAAGACACAAAGATAAAAAAAAGCGGAGTCTGAAATCAAACTCCGCTTATTAATTATTAAGCCTAAAATTATTTACCTAGATAAGATTTTAAAATCTTGCTTCTGGTATTGTGTTTTAGTCTTTTGATCGCTTTTTCTTTGATCTGACGAACTCTTTCTCTGGTCAGATCGAAAGTTTCACCAATTTCTTCTAAGGTCATTGGGTGTTTTCCGTTCAGTCCGAAGTATAATCTTACCAAATCAGCCTCTCTCGGAGTTAAAGTATTCAATGCTCTTTCGATTTCAATTTGAAGTGATTCAAGCATTAAGTCTTTATCCGGGCTTGGAGATTCTCCAGAACGTAATACATCATAAAGGTTAGAATCTTCACCTTCTACTAAAGGAGCATCCATAGACAAGTGTCTACCGGAGTTTTTCATAGATTCTTTAATATCCTCTTCGCTCATGTCTAGTACTTCAGCAAGTTCTTCCGGTGAAGGAGGTCTTTCATTTTCCTGTTCAAGGTGAGCGTATGCCTTATTGATTTTATTGATTGAGCCAATTTTGTTTAGTGGCAATCTTACAATTCTTGACTGTTCAGCCAACGCCTGTAAAATTGATTGACGAATCCACCAAACTGCGTAAGAGATAAATTTGAAACCTCTGGTTTCATCATATCTTTTTGCAGCTTTCATAAGTCCTAAATTTCCTTCATTGATCAAATCGGGTAAAGAAAGACCTTGGTTTTGGTATTGCTTAGATACAGAAACTACGAAACGAAGGTTGGCTTTAATTAACTTTTCCAATGCGGCTCTATCACCTGCACGGATTCTTTGTGCCAATTCTACTTCTTCGTCTGCAGTAATCAATTCTACCTTACCAATTTCCTGCAAATACTTGTCTAGTGAAGCAGTTTCCCTGTTGGTAACCTGCTTAGTAATTTTTAACTGTCTCATTTATTTTATCCTCAAACTAGAGTTACTATATATTATACGTTTGAGAAGGTGAAAAGGTTACACCAGTTTTAATTTTTTTTGAACTTAAGCTGAATTTTATAAAAACAAAAAAGACGAAACCGAAGTTCCGCCCTGTATATTTGTTTGATAGTTGATAGTTGATAGTTGAGGATTGCTGTATTTGCTACCCACCAATAATCATAACCTATAACTAAAATAAATCATTCAACAGTTTTGCTAATCTTAAACCACCGTAGAGAAGCTGTCTTTCCAGGGTATCATTGAATTTATACTGGTAGTCATACGATAATTTTGAACCATCGGGAGTCTGTGCATAAATTCTATTGGCAATTTTATGAGAATCATATAACCAGTCTTCCAATGTTCCGTATTGAATCTGCTTTACTTCATCTTTTGTCTTAATATCCAATAATGCTGAATATTCTGTATAGCTGTATTTTTGAGAATCTACTAGTTTCCCGTCCCAAACAGAGTGTAGATTCGTTTTATCACCAAAGTATGTTACGTTAATTTTATTTCCACCTAAATCATCTGCTCTTCCTACATGTAAAGGCTGTGCAAGATCTCCCATAATATGGATAAGGAAAATCAAAGCAATTTTTCTATCCTTTTCAAGGGTGTTTTTATCTTTTACCTGAGCCGATAATGTTTTCACTTGTGAGTAAAGACTAGGACCAGCCTGAGCTTTAAGGTTCCGCTCAAATGTTTTGAAGTCAGCCTGTGGTTCAATATTCACATAATGCCATGCAGAGGCTTGTTTCCAAACTCCTGTTGTATCAGATTTAATAAAATCAGGCCAATTAGCCCAATAGGCAAGACGTTCTTGGCCCATTATTTTTCTGATTTCTCTCCTTGCTTTTCCGGAAAGGTGATTTTCTGCAATTTCTGCAATAATTCTGTGCCCTGTTAATCCCCATGCATAGGAGTAAAGAGAAGAGGCGATGAATGCTAAAATTAAAATTTTAGAACAAATACTTTTCATTATAAATAACATTTTCAGTTTGCAAAGATAGAGTAGGTTTTTCTAACTGAAAGCAAAAAAAAGTAATTTCTTACTTTAGAAATAAGATTAAAAGGTCATCTCAATTTAAATTGTCCGTATCATTAGAGATCTTAGGTTAACTTCTGTTAACAGGACTATTTTTTTATTTCTTGACTTTTATGTTAATTTGGTTGTGATTGTATAAAAAAATGATATTTTTACCTGTATTAATAATATTATGAAGTCTGAAATATAAAAATTGTATAATAATTTTTTTTCAATGTCGCGAGATATATTATCTTTACAAGCCACTTAATCACAGGAAACACTATGTATGAGAATAATATTGTAGATATGCATTACAATAAGCTGCAGACCGATTTTAAGGCCGAATCGGTAGCGGTTAATCTTTTGAAATACCACAGGGCAGTAAGCAATATCTTCATTGAACGAATCGGAATTAATGACAGGGCTTATTTAAAGGACATTAAAAGTATTTCGAGCAATTACTTAGGATTTGACGAGGAAGTTTTTACAATAGAAACTTATAGAGAAGGGATATATGATTACCTTCCGGAAGGTCTGTTTCATCCGCCTTCATTAAGTACTTCGAGAAAAAATGTAGAAAGTGTCGTTAAGGAAATACGTAAACAGAAGCGGGTAGAAGAGGATGCACGAAAATTTTTCCGTCCATTTGAATTAGAGATTTTTTTTACGGAAATCAGTGCTTTGCTGAAGGAGTACGATTTTGATATTTCCAGTGACACGGATACTTTACTGGATACGGTAAGTGAACTTTGGCCGGTGGTAGAATTACTGGAGAAGGAAGATGCTTATGTTTTTATGCATATTCTCCCTTTTTTTCACCAGATCCGCGGTGATAAGCGATGGTTTGAAAGATGTTTAACCGCTTTTCTCAGAGTTCCGGTAGAAATAACATTTACACCGAATATTATAGATGATATAGAAGAGAATGATGATTCTATGTTGCTGGGAAATTCAAGACTGGGAGTTACTTACATCCCAAGTGGAAGGCATATGGATGGACAAAGAAACTGGGTCGTGAATATAGGGCCTATACCTTACGAAAATATGAAAATGTATATTCCGGGGAATCCTTTCAGAAAAGTACTTCAGGCTTTATATGATTATTTTCTTCCTGTAACCGTAGATATTATTGAGAATTTTATCACAGAGAAAAAAGAATATTCATTCAAGCTGGAAGATGACGAAAGAAATGCCAACCGCCTTGGATACTCTACTTTCCTGTAAAATATTTTAGTATATTTACAAGCACCAATACAATATAAATCTGAAAAACAACAAATGGAAATTTCTTCAGTAAAAGGAATCTTTTTAAGATATATTTTAATGCCTTTAATAGCAGTGATTATGATGATTATACTGGGTGTAATCAGAAGAAATAAACCTGCCATAAAAATTAAAGTCATTATCATTTATTTTTTGCTTTGTAGCTTATGTCTGGCATTGCCTGGTTTTTTCGGTTTTGCCGGAAATCTCTTTAATCCGTACTGGTATCTTATTGCACAAATCATCTATCTTATTTTTGGAATTATCCATGTTAACCTGTTTCACCGATATTTTAAAAAGCATATTGACTCTGTGCCGATGAGCATCTTATTTGAATCTATTCTTTCACTGACGTGTATTGCTTTTGGAGGGTATCTTTTTGTACTCTTGTTTAACTGGATGAGTAGGGGAACCGGATATGCAGTTATGTCAGCCACCAGTATTATCATATTTGTTGTTCCAATGGTATTCTACTATTGCTATATTCAGTTTATCAGTATTCCGGTTGATATTTATAAAACCTGGAGATATTCTCCGGATCAAAGGCTACCGGATTTTGAAGGTGCTGATTTTGACAGGTTAATGGTCCTGAATGTAGAATTAAGCAAAAACCTGGAAGATGCCAACCGATTTAGAATAAAAGCTAAGACCTTACCGACGGGAGTTACATTCGGAGATTGGTTTTATAGGGTTGTAGACGATTATAATCATAAAAACCCTAAGTCTGTCATCCATCTTACTGACGAAGAAAGGGAGTCTTATTATTGGATATTTTACACGAAAAAATCGTTTTTCAGCTTTAGAAAATATATAGACTTTAACCAGGATATTATTACAAACAACATTTCTGAAAATGAAGTCGTTATTTGTAAAAGGGTTATTCAACATGAAGAAGAGGGAGTAACCAGAAAATCATAATCACCACACACAAATTAAAAGTATTACTATGATACAGCCTATTAAACATTTTGCAATCAATTGGGTCGATGGGATGAAAGTTTCTCAGCAGCACCTTAATGATCAGGATAATTTTTTAATTGATACGATAAGAGATTCAAACTCTCTTGGAATTACACCATATAATTACGGGCTTCTTCCTATTTCCAATGAATTCACAGATAAAACGATTTTTGACGTTCATAATACAGCGACAAATGATGTCCAGTTGGTTATTAAACGTTGCAGTGCAGTTTCTCTGGCTGGATACAGGATTGAACTGAGCGATAGGAGAGTGAGCGTAAAATCGTTGGCTAAATCGATGAATGAAGAGCAGGCTGACGGGGAATATTACATTCTGATTTCAGTTAATCCTTTTGATAAAGTACCTTTTGGAGATATAGATCCGGAAGAGATTCCGCCGCGTCATCCCAATGCGCAACCTAACTATCACATAGAATTATTGCCTGTAACTTCTTTGAACAGCAATTACTCAGGGGGAAATTATCTGATTGTGGGTAAGGTAGATTTAAAAGGTAATATTGCTCAGGTTAATTCTAATTTTATTCCGCCATGTACTTCTATTCAAAGTCATCCGGTATTGGTTGATTATTATACAACCTTTGCCAAATCGATAGGAAACCTTCAACAATACGCTTTCAAGATTATTCAAAAAGCGTCACATAAAAATCAGAATACGGCATTAGCACAAAACGTTAAGCTCTTGTGTACTACACTTGTCAATACCTTTGGGGATATGTATTTTCAGTTTAGAAATATCATTCCATGGCAACCACCTGTTTTTTTAATTGATTCTTTCGCAAAACTAGCGCTTCGTTTGTACAATACGACTCAGGTTATTGTTCCTGCGGAACTGGAGGAAATGCTCAATTACAGTCTGGAATGGAGTGAAATAGCTCCTCATACATTGCTTAATCAGCTTTCCATTGTTGCTGAAACCAATTATGACCATAATAATTGTGGGGAACCATTACTGTATATTCAGCAGATGCTGAGAAGCCTGGAGACGATTTTCTCTAAGCTGAGTGAACTTGATTATATCGGTCAGAGAAAAGAGAATATTATTGTTAACGAACAAGAAGTATCTAATAATGCCAACCCTAAAAGAGGCTGGAGTGTATTAGACTAATTACTTATCAATTCTAAATAAATTATCCCGTTTTCACGGGATTTTTTTGTTGCCTGGAACAAAGTTTAACGGTTAGTTTTCATAAAAAAGACCTGTCATTTCGTATCAGGTCTTTTTTATGTTTTCTTCTGTATTTTATTTTTTGTTGAGGAGTTCCAAAGTATGTTCTACATGGCCGCCGCCTTCCCATTCGTCGTGTCCGGGAATTATCAAAGTGGCTCCAGCATATTTGGTTTGTAACTTTGCCATAGTTTGTGGCCACTGTTTTACGTTTGCTTCTCCTGTATATCCTAAATCTGTTGCGATTTTGCTTTTGACCAGGCATCCGCCGTCCAATACTTTGTACTTGGGAAACCATACGACCACGTTATCAACCGTATGTCCCTCGCCAAGGAAATCCACAACAAACTCTTCACCACCGATACGGTAAGGTTTTCCTGTTTTAATGATCTGTGATGAGGTTGCCTTTCCTTCTTTTTTCAGAAGTTCATTGGTTTTTGCTGTAGCATAGGTTTTAATTCCTTTTTTGTTGAAAAAGCTTAAATCTCCTGCTCTGTCTTCATGGGAGTGTGTAGCAAATACAGCAATTACAGGTAAGTTATGACGTTTTTTTATAGTATCCATCAGGCTTTGATATTGTGTTTTTTGCCATGGAACATCAAATAAAACAACCCCTTTTTTAGTAATAAGATAGACTGCATTGGCAGAGTATTCTTTACCACCAAAAACTCCGAAAGACTTGTAGATATAAAGATTGGGCTGAATAGGAGGTTCGATAACAAAATTTCGTACCTGTGCGTTTATTAACGAACTTAAACACACCATAGAAACAATAAAAAATTGAATGCTTTTTCTCATAATTTTTTTAGGATAAATATTAAAATTGCACTGCTCTTTAGAAAGATGAAGCTTCGGCAGAATGTTTTGCAAACCTAACTAAATTTAAAATACTAAGCATTTATCAAGAACAATTTTAACCGTTTTTTAACGGTTGCATACCATATTCATAAGCTTTATTCAAGCTGGTTTAAAATGCTTAGTGGTATTTCCAGACTGGATTTCATGGTATCCATTGATACTAAGGTTTTAAAATGTTTAATATTATTGGTATTGTAAAATATTTTGCGGGTAAGCTGTTCGTAATCTTTCATTGAGGGAACAACAATTACCAGTACAAAGTCAGCTTCGCCGGTTACATAATAACATTGCTGTACTTCGGGAGTTGAAATGAAAACTTTTTTCATCTGATCAACCAGACTGATTTTATCACTTTCCAAGAATACTTCAACGATCAATGTTATCGAATGTTTCAACTCATCAATATTGATTACCGAAACATCTGCTTTGATGATTCCTTTTTCCCTCATTCTTTTAATCCGTCGTTGAACGGCTGCTGCAGACAAGCCTATATGCTCGCCAATATCCCTTTGCGGAGTCAGGTTATCCTTTTGCAGGATCCCAAGAATCAGCTTGTCAAAATGGTCTAAATTTTTCAAAACTTGAAACGTATTAATTGGTGAAACAAATTTGCAAATAACCTATGAAAATTCATAAAAAAACAACCTGTTTTTGATGCATTTTTGCATTCTAATAAAAACTATTTGTATTATACCATATGGGAGCGTTTAAAGGTTTTTTCCTGGCGGTTTTAGCAGCATTGCTTTGGGGAGTATCCGGTACTTTTGGACAATTTTTGTTTCAGCAGCGCGGTATTAATATCGAATGGATGATTACAGTTCGGATGCTGGTATCGGGGATTTGCCTGCTTCTGTTTGCCAGATTCGGAGAGAAGTTGGATCTTTTTGAAATCTGGAAAAATAAAAAAGATGCTATTCAGCTTGCAGTATTCAGCATTACCGGAATGCTAGCGGTACAATATACTTATTTTGCGGCGATTAAATATTCCAATGCTGCGACAGCAACGGTTCTTCAATATGCCGGACCTGTCGTGATTGCCATTTATCTGGCTTGTAAAAATAAAAAGGTTCCTATTCTGCTAGAGCTTCTGGCTATTATTTTAGCCGTATTAGGAACATTTTTACTTGTTACCCATGGGGATATCGATCAGCTCTCTATTTCCGGGACTGCTTTGTTTTTTGGTTTGGCTTCTGCTGTTGCATTGGCTATTTATACCTTACAGCCTGTTCGACTGTTATCTAAATATAAATCTTCTGTAGTGATAGGTTGGGGAATGTTCTGTGGAGGCTTTGCATTTAGCTTTGTTAAAGCTCCGTGGGATGTTGAAGGAGTCTGGGACATACAGACCTATTGGTATACAGCATTCATTGTTATATTTGGAACATTGACTGCATTTTATGCCTATTTAACTGCGGTACAGATTATTGGTGGACAGAAAACCAGCTTGCTTGCCTCTGCGGAGCCACTTTCCGCTACTATTTTAGCTGTATTGTGGCTGCATGTTTCTTTTTCAACGATTGACTGGTTGGGAAGTCTGCTTATTGTTTCGACTGTATTTTTACTTAGCAGAGCATCAAAAAAAGTGATCAAAACAGAGCCTGAATAATAAGGAATGTAATATATAAAAAAGGTGGCAGAGATTTTCAGTGCCGCCATTCTTTGATTATTTTTTTACCAGTATTTTTTCCGTTGCTTTTTTGCTGAGAATTTCTTTTTTACCCTCGATTTCAATGGTTACCGATTTGTCAAAGTTTTCAATTTTAATGACTTTAATTTTGGTATTTAAAAGCAGTTTTCTTTCGTTGAGATAACTTAAAAATGCGTCGTCAGAAAGGGTTACAGAAGCAAAAATAACTGTTTCGCCTACTTCACAATTGCTCAATTTCTGCAAATCCTGTGCTATGATATTTCCGTCTTTATCAGGAATCGGCTCTCCATGAGGATCAAACTTTGGATAATCCAGAATTTCATCCATCTTATCAAAGAATACCTGTGAATGTACATGCTCCAGCTGTTCGGCAATTTCATGTACATTTTCCCAGCCAAAATTCATTTTCTTTACCAGAAACATTTCTGTAAGCCTGTGTTTGCGTACTACCAGCGCGGCCTCCCTTTTTCCTTTTTCAGTGACACGGAGCGGTTTATAGGTTTCGTAGATGACCCAGCCTTTGTCTGCGAATTTCTTCATCATATTATTAACGCTCGGCATTTTTACATTTAAAAATTTGCTCAGTTCGTTAATTGTTACTTTTCCTTCATTATCAATCAAATGAAACAAAGCCTTCAGATAGTTTTCTTCTGTTAATGTTGTTTTCAAAATGTTAGATGATTTTCAATACAAATCTAACAAAATATTATTAAAATTCCATGCTTGTTGCAGGAAGTTTTTTTAATTTTACAGTATGAAATTCTCATTCAAAAACGATTATTCAGAGGGATGCCATCCTCATATTTTACAATCTCTTTTACAGCATAATCTTGATCAGCAGGCCGGCTATGGTGAAGATGAATATTCTTTACTGGCAAAAAAACTGATCAAAGAAAAAATTAATAATAAAGACTCTGAAGTCTATCTGGTGTCGGGGGGAACACAAGCTAATCTGATCGTTATTTCTTCGATTTTAAAACCTTACCAGTGTGTCGTTTCAGCTTCTACAGGACATATTTTGAATAATGAAGCCGGAGCGATCGAAGCAACCGGTCATAAGGTTTTAAGTATTGAAACTGCAGATGGGAAATTAAGACCATCTGATATTGTTCCTGTTCTGGAAGGACATATGAATGTTCCACATCAGGTAATGCCAAAACTGGTCTATATTTCCAATTCTACGGAACTGGGAACTGTTTACAATCATCAGGAGCTGAAAGAACTTTCCGACTTTTGTAAACGAAATCAACTGTATCTCTTCATGGACGGTGCAAGATTGGGGCATGGATTAACGGCTGAAATTAGTGATCTTACACTGGAAAAGGTAGCTCAGCTGACTGACATTTTTTATTTGGGTGGAACTAAAAACGGAGCTTTAATTGGAGAGGCTATAGTGCTTAATAATCAAGTACTTCAAGAAGATTTTGCCTATAATATTAAGCAAAAAGGAGCACTGCTGGCAAAGGGTAGATTATTGGGAATTCAATTTGCAGAGCTGATGAAAAATGACTTGTATTTTGATCTGGCCCGTCACGCTAATCAGCAGGCAATGAAGATCAAAAATGCTTTGAAAGAAAAGGGATTCGAATCGTTGTCAGATACCTATACCAATCAGATTTTCCCTATTTTACCTCATGATTTAATTCAGGTGTTATCGGGGAAGTTTGATTTTTATGTGTGGAAAAAAATCGATGAAAATTTTTCTGCTATCCGTCTTATTACTTCCTGGAATACTCCTGATGAAGCAGTGAATGATTTTATTGAAATTATTAAAAATTTCTAATCTATCATAAAATAAAAACAGCCTTATAGGCTGTTTTTATTTTTTATTTCTTGAAGCTCTATTAATTCTGTTGCTCAAGGATTTTTTTGAGACCTTCGACTACTTCATTTTCAAGCTGTTTGATCTTTTCCTTTTTTGTCATAATATAAATAGCAATTGGAAACGAGAAGATCAGGTAAAACATAGACATGTCATTATTGGTCTGTGTGCTTACCCTACCTGTTTCAGGATGAGCGTTTATTTTGACATTTCCGGTGATCGTAAAACCACTGGTACGGACTTGTAATGCTCCAAAGCTCGTTTGGATTTTATACTTAGGAAATGTATTCCTAAGTCCTTCGATAAGTTCGCTTTTTGAAAAAGGCTTGAATTGTAAACTTTGCATAAAGTTGTGATTAGTTGTTAGTATTCAAATGAATTAAATTCTTGTATAGCAAATACTATGCGTAAATAATTTAATAATTAATGAATAATAACGAAAAATATTTTATTTCAAAGCTTTTGTAATCATTGCACAATCTGCCGTTTCCATTTTGGGACCATCTTTGTATGTAATTTTCTTTTCATTTGCATACTTACTCTGTCCATTTTCTTCTTTATGATCGCCAATTCCTTCAATTAAAGTATTGTCTTTTTGAATAAAGAAAATGTCACGTTTGCTCTTTGTACCTTCAGATTGAAATTCGTACGTTAATTTTAGTGTATCTCCTGATTTAAAACCAGTTACATCTCCTTTGGAGCTGTCTTTCTCATTGTTTTTATAGACTAATTTTCCGCTGATCGTTCCCAGATTATCATCAATAGATGCAAAAACACTATCTTTTCCAATGACTCCCAAATAGCAAAACGATTTCGGCCCCAAAGTATCTACTACAGTTTCCACAACAGCTGTAGAATCTGTCTCTACTTTTGGAGCTACCGTTTCTGTTTTTTTATTACAGTTCATTAAAAATATACCTAATGAACTTAACATTATTAATTTCTTCATATCCTTAGTTATTATATTTAATCAAATTCGTTAGTGCTAAATTAATAATACTAATTACATATGAAAGAAAATTACATGTAAATAAAAAAAATATTTTTTAGAAGTGAAATTATGTAGGATAAAATTTGGATATATCAGTATTTGTCTAATGGCTGAGAATCGGTTAAAAAAAATATTTCCGGATATTTTATCGTAGAGCGGAAAAATAATTAGGCACGAAAAATGTTTATAAAAGAGAAATCAAAATACGCTTATGCATAAATTTTTTAAACTGGTTACACTTGTTCTGATTATACACGGAATGAATTTCCTAAAATCACAAACCCCTCAAAACTATATTTATACTTCTTCAGGTGATCTCCATAGTATAGAAAAAATGATTACCCGAAAAGATATTGGTGGAGTTCAGATTGTTTATAACTGGAAGTCTCTGGAACCTGAAAAAGATGTTTATGATTTTTCAGGCATCGAAAAAGATCTGAATTATTTAATCCAATTAGATCGAAAATTATTTATCCAGCTTCAGGACAGATTTTTTGAACCGCAAGCCCGATACGTGCCGGACTATATTCTGAAGGACAAAGAATATAACGGTGGGTTAGTTCCTCAATATGATAATCCCGGTGAAAACCAACCGATTGGGAATGGATGGGTAACCCAGCAATGGAACCCTGAGGTCCGTAAGAGATTTCAAAAATTGTTAGGAGAACTGGCTAAAAAGTTTGATGGAAAAATTCAGGGAATTAATCTGCCGGAAACAGCTATTGATCTTAATATCAAAAAAGATAAAACGGGTTTCAGCTGTGATGCTTACTTTCAGGCAGAATTGGAAAATCTTAAGTTTACAAGAAGTGTCTTTGAGAAATCTTATGTTTTGCAATATGTCAATTTTTTTCCTTGTGAATGGGAAAATGACCATCAGTATATGTCAAGATTATTTGAGTTTGCTGAAAAGAACAATATAGGTTTGGGTGGTCCGGATATTGTTCCAGGAAAAAATGCTCAGATGAAAAATTCTTATCCTTTCTTTAATCAATATAAAGGAAAACTCTCTCTGGTTGCTATGGCTGTGCAGGAACCAACTTTAACATATAAAAATCCAAAAACGGAGAAACCTTTTACTAAAGATGAATTTGTGAATTATGCACAAAATTATCTTGGTGTCAATATTATATTCTGGAGCGTGGAGTCGCCATGGCTTGAGCGTGAGTTATGAGTGTTCATTGATAAGACTCTAAGAATAATATATTAATTTTTTTTTCTCGCAGATTTTTCAGCTATAAGATTATGCAACTCAGATCAGCAAAATCTGCGAGAGTATAAATAAACATTGAAATTTTAAAAATTATTTCTCAAACTCTCAAACTCCCTCTAAAACCTCTTGCTGCATAATAAGAATCAGCGCCGTTATGATACATAAATACCATATTGTATCGACGGTCACAGAAAATAGCTCCTCCCAGTTCTCTGATATGAGCCGGAGTCTTTACCCAACTTGATGTTTTCAAATCAAACTTTCCTAATTCCTGAAGCTGGCGGTACTCATCTTCTGTTAATAATTCAATCCCCATTTCTGAGGCTTTATCAATGACGTTGCTTTCTGGCTTGTTGGCTTTTCTTGATTCCCAGGCTTGATAATCATAGCATAGGCTTCTACGTTTAGGGCTTTCAGGAGAACAATCAAAAAAAATATATTCATCTGTTTTTTGATCATATCTTACTACATCAGGTTCGCCTTCAGTTTCTTCCATTTCATTTAATGACCATAGCTTTTCAGGATGAGCTTCCAGTTTTGACTGGATTTTATTCCAATCCAAATTTTTATGACGGGGTTTATTTTTCTCAAAACGGGTTTTTAGTGTTTTGAATAATTCTTCGGTTTGTTCTTGGTTTAGTTTTTTATTGTTTTTCATAAGAGTGGAATTGGTGTGGTTATTTTTCTTTTAAAAGTATTCAAAATTTATTAAATCATTTTTCTGTCAGCAGGCCTGAAGTACCAGGAAATTATAGTTAGAATTAATAATAATAATGAAGCGAATATTTTACTAAAGTTATGGTCTGACGCCATATGTGAAATAATAGCTCCTGACATAACAAAGAAAAATCCGGCATAAGCCCATTCTTTTAATAAAGGGGTTTTAGGAATAAGTACAGCGATAACGCCTAAAATTTTCCATACTCCGATAATGATCATAAGATAAATAGGATATCCCAGACTTGTAAAATTTTCTACTTCATCTTTGTTTTTTAAAAGCTGGACAATAGCTGTAGAAATCATTCCTAATGAGAGCCATAGCATAAAAATCCAGTAGATGATCTTGTTTCTTTTTTGAGATTTTGTTGATGTTTCCATGATGGTGATATTTAGTTTAAATTATTTGATTATGGTTATGAATGCACAAATTGCTTCATTATTAAGATATTGTATATTGCTTTTATTTTCAAGTTCTTAATCAAAAGAGAGTTGATTTTATTCGTGCATTCGTGGCTTTAAAAATTATTGTTATGAATGCACGAATGTTTCTATAATCAAAAGCGGGAAAGCTTATTTGTAGCTTTACCAATTAAAAGCAACTTGTTAATCGTTTAGTCCTTTTCCTATATGAATTTGTGGGATATATTTCTCAATCCTTGATTCTCTGGTTTTAGATTGTTTAGCCGAAGAAAAGTAGAGTAGATAAGCCCTTTGTCTTCCGGGAGTTAAATCTCCGAATGCTTTTTTCAATTCAGAATTCTGATCCAATCTACATTGAAATTCTTCCGGCATGGTGAATTCCTTTGTTTTTTTCATCTCTACCTTCAGTCCAGATTTTTCTACTTCTAACGCTTCGTACATATAGGTTTTGATCACTTTTTTCAAGACCGGAAATCTCTTTAAGATCGGTAAAACGAATCTGTCTTGCTCCTTGTACATTTTCAGTTTGCTGGATAAGTATATGTTGAGGGTCATCTAGTAATGTGCCTTTAAAAAAGAGTAGGGCACAATATTCTTTAAATCCATGGATCAGAAAAATATTTTTTCCATGGTAAGTATAACAGGGACAGCCCCATTTTAATTCCTCTTGAAGGCCTGTATCTAAAGCAATTGCTCTTAATTTTTCAAATTCTTTCTGCCATTGTCCGGCTTTGTCAAAGAAAAAATCAACTTTTGGATTCATGTTTGGGAGTTTATGATTATGACTTACGTGATTCGGGTTCAGAGGTTCGTGTTTGAGAGTGTGAGAGTATTAGAGTTTTAGGGATACGAGTTGTGGGGTTTAAAAGTTTTAGAGTTTTAGAGTAGGAGAGTTAAGGTGCGTTTAGATGTATTATTTTTGTTCTAACTTCTAACTTCTAACTTCTAACTTCTAACTTCTAGCTCCTGCAGCCTAATATCTACTACCTATTTAAATGCTTCTTGCAGTCTATTATGAGCCTTATTGATTCCCTGAGCGAAAGGTAATTTCAGCATCTGATCTCTATAGTCCACTGATTTATAGATGATATGGATAGTTAATTTACTGGTGGTGTCTGTTAGCTTTTCAAACGTCAAAAATTCAAATTGGGGTGGGAAAGGCGCATTTTTCATTTCAAAAGTTCGGGTAATTTGTTGATTGGGAACGAGATCATGAATCGTTCCATGAGCACTGAACACAACATTTCCCTGAGGGTCAGAAGTCTCAAACAAATAACTTCCATGTTGCGTATTTTCCATTTTTAAGACTTTGATTCCCATCCATTGTTCAAAAATTTCCGATTCTGTATAAGCCCGAAAGACTAATTCTACCAGGAGGTCAAATTCTCTGACGATTTGTATTTCCTGTTTGTTGTCTTCGGCGTGAATTTTAGTTTTTAGTTCCATGATTTTGAGTTTTTGGTGTTGTGAGGTTCGTAGTTCGGGTTACGGGTTTGAGAGTTTTAGAGTGGGAGGGTATTAGAGTTTTGGAGTTGCGAGGTTCGTGGTTCGGGTTCTGAGGGGTAAGAGTTTTAGAGTTATGAGTTTGAGAGTGATGTTGAAAAAATGTATCCTTATCTCGCATCACGTAACTTGTAACTCACATCACGTAACTCGAACCTCATATCCCTAAGCTTTATATTTCTTCATTATATCCTCCAATTTATTAAATCTGTCGTCCCACATTTTGCGGAAGGGGTCTATAAAGTCGGCTATTTCTTTCATTTTATTGGGATTTAGGTGGTAGATCATTTCACGGCCGTTTTGTTCCTGGGTTAAAAGTTCACATTCCGTAAGGATTTGTAAATGTTTGGAAACGGTAGGCCTTGCTGTATCAAAATTTGAAGCAATGGCTCCGGCAGTCATTGCCTGAGTAGATACCAATATCAGAATTGATCTTCTGGTTGGATCCGCTATTGCCTGAAATACATCTCTTCTTAAATTCATTGTGTAGTTATTTGACTACAAATATATATGAAGTTATTTAACTACACAAATTTTTTTTAAGAAAATTATTGGCTGCCGATTTTATAATTCTTTAATAGATCGGCTAGGTGTATTATGCTTCAGTATTTACTGTATTAGAAAAAATGCAAGGGGATGTCCAAAGCTATGTGGGGGAAGATATTCAAAACCTGTGTTTAAAGTTCAGTTTGTTAAAGTGGCTCCAACGTTTAACAGTGCTGCTAAAAGATATTTTGGTAGCGTGATGTTGGAAGAGAATGGCCAGGATAGAAAAGTAATCGATGAAGGAGAATTTAATCTTTAATATTTTAGGAAGTATATCTATTGAAAAGCCTCTTGTTATATTTAACAAGAGGCTTTTGATTCTATTTCTGAGTTGTAATATGACTATTATTTAAAGATGTTCATTTCTTCATTATAAACAGGACTTTGTATCCCTAGAAAATTGAGAACACTGTGAAAGACATTGTTTTGGGATAATACTTTATCCTTTTCAGGTTTAAGCTGTTTGGAACCATCCGATACCCATACTATAAAAGGGATTTCGTATTGTTCTTTAGGGGCAATACTTAATGGAACTCCATGCATATAAAGATTTTTTTCTCCCAAAGATTCTCCATGGTCTGAAACAAAGAGCATAGCACTTTTGTATTCTTTTAATTGTTTAAGATCTTCAATGACGTTATATAGGATATAATCTGTATAAATAATGGTATTGTCATAAGCATTGATAAGTTCCTGTTGGGAGCAGTTTCCTAATTCAACACTGTTACAAACAGGTTTAAAAGTTTCGAACTGGGCCGGATATTTCTTACTGTAACTAGGTCCATGGCTGGTACTGGTGTGCAGGACGATTAATATTTTATCTTTTTTACTTGCTTCTATTTGTTCTTTGAGGCCGCTCAAAAGAATTTCGTCATAATTACAACCTTCGCCTTTGCAACCAGGCATTAAACTTTCTTTGGTCTGATAGTTTTTAATATGAACGGGAGGCTCTCCCCAGTTGGTGGTTCTCCAAATGACCTCTACATCATTTCTGTATAGATAATTAGGCAAAATTTCATACAGCTTATCAGAGTTGGTATGTTCTAAAATACATTTTACACCGGCAGTGGTGTATGTTGCACAGGATGTTGCTTTAAAGCTCGATAAATTTGGAACCTTAGAAAGTAGGGGATTGGTGTTCTTTCCATATCCGTACAAAGAAAAGTTTTGGCTTCTTGCTGATTCTCCTATCACTAAAACGACAACAGATTTCTCATGATCTTTGATAGTTGCTTTGGGTAATAGGATCTCTTTTTCATTTTTTTTGTATTCATGAATATAGAAAAGGGAAGTATTGACCGAGTAAGACCACGGCATGGCAAGACCACCTAATGTTTTTGAATTTTTATCAATCCATAACCAGTTACTCGCATTGACAAATGCCAAAACAAGCATGAATAATAAGGAAAGAGAAGAAGTGATTAAAAACTTTTTAAGAGGAACATTGATAATTTTAACCTTAATGATATAGATACTGGGTAGTATACCCAATAGAATCACATACAGTACCAGTTTTATTGAGAAAAAGCTGCTGGACTCCTGATAATTGGTGTTGAAAACATTCCCAATCATACTTTCGTCTATGATAACACCATAAGTATTAACAAAATAGACAGCGATTGAATTAATAATGAAAGTGAGTACCAATAAAAATTTTCCCACATAACGCGAAAGGAAAAATATGAGGTAATAAACAAAAAAATTGGCAACCAACATGATGATAATCAGGCTAATGATGAGAATAATACCATTGAAACTTTTATAATCAACATTATTAAAGACAAAGGTGAAAAAGGGAAGGTGAAAAAATAAAAAATTAAGGACGCTCATTAACAAAGCGAAACCCGATAATTTCAGACTACTTTTTAACATAAATGCGGGTAATTATATATAGAGAAGTGATTAGACTCATGAGTGAAAGATAAAATATAACGAGGTTTTCATTAAGTATTTTATTGATTAAAATAATAATACAAACTATGAGGATTAATATGGCAACAAGATAGTAATTTTTATGTTTGATCCATGTCCATAGATTATATTTTTGACTGATAAAAATACCTACAACTCCAGCGATATATCCTAAAATACTCCCGATGATGACATCCAGAGGATAATGAGCGCCAACGCCGACTCTTGTGAAGGCAAGAATTAGCCCTATAATGATTATGGCACTGCACCAGATGATTTTGTATGTAAGCTTTTTAGGCATAAAGGCAAACAGTAAAATAGTGAGTACCACAAAGATTGTTATAGAATGCCCGGAAGGCAGACTGTTACGTCCGGATAAAGTTTTTCCTATGATTACAAAAGTTTTGTTATCAAATACAGCAGCAGGTCTAGGAATGGTAAATAATGCTTTAAAAGAACTACACAATAGAGCTGAAGTTAATGATGCCGGAACTATAGCTTCCCATATTTTGGGAGCATAAACAATGAAAATTGTTAAAAATGACAAAAAAATAAGCGCATCTCCAAATTGGGTAAGGTTGTATTGTATATTGGGATATTGTGATAGTTTTGAATTTAGAAAAAAGAAGCAGTGTTTTTGAATGTGTACGTATGATTCGATAGACAGGGCATCTTGCCTATAAAGAAAAAAGACTATCGAAAGGAGTAGTAAGGCGGGTAAATACAATAAAGTTAAGCTAACTTTATTGTAATTATTAATAACAGTTTTGTTCATATCATTTGGTTTTTTAAATCTTTTTTAATAAACTATAGTTTTTTATTCTTGTTTATTGGTTGTTTTATTGTATTAATTCGTATAATTTCCTATTTTATATAAAAACATTTATAAGCTTCATGTCTTTTTAGCTTGTAAAATTATTATTATAGATATTGATATTTTCTATGGAAAATATATCAATAAAATTATTTTTGTAAGTATATTTTTATATTAAAATAAAATTAAATGTTATAAAATTAATTTTAAAACTCTGATTATCAAACTGTTATTTTCGGCCGTAAGATATGAAAATACTTTTTCTCTTTGAAAAAAATTAATGACTTTTAAGACTTTTTTTTAAAATCAACATTTTTCTTAAATTTTTAATTAAAAACATTGTTGGTGAACTATAGGTGTTTAAGCTAAAAATAAATTATCACATATGTGTGATTTATTGTATTTGAAAAATCCTTCTTATAATGATAAGAAGGATTCGGTATTACTTTCTTTTAACTGATATCAAGGTTTGCATGACTACTGAGGTTACGATCAGCGAGAGCCCTATATAAAAGGCAAGATTGACCTGCTTGCTTTCATTAAAGAATATAAATGCCAGGATAATGGAATAAACAGGTTCTAAATTGAATGTTAAATTGACTGTAAATGCTGGAATCGTTTTTAAAACTTCCGCGAATATGATGTACAAACCTACAGTACAGAAAACAACCAGAATAACCAAATATCCCATATCTTTAAAGCTTGGAATAATGCTTTGTACAGGGAAAAAATGCAGATAAAACGGTAGGAGAGCCCCTAGAAAAACGGTTCCTCCGATCATCTGGTAGTAGTTAATGACTTCCCCAAAACGGTTAACAGACTAAGCAAAAGTTCTGAAATTTTAAACGGCTCCCGATCTATGATGGGTTTGAATAGAGCTGTGAAAAAACTGGTCAGGCAAAAACAAACTACACCAATGGAAATATTGGAGTACTTGATACTACCGTAAAAAAATAACCAATGTAAAGTAAGCAATAATCCAACCCGGGCTATATGGATTTTTTCCCGGGCGGAAATGCTACAGCGGATTCTCAGCGATTTGAGAACAATGAATAAAACGATAGAAGAAAGCAAAAGCCGGTACCAAACCAATAAACCTTCATTAAGAGTTATCAGTTTTCCAAATATACCGGTAAACCCTGCCAGTATAACACCGGCATGCAATAATAAATAGGATTTTTTCATGGATGATCTGTCTGTCCTGAGGACAAAGATTTTAATTAATATTGAGTCAAATTGGAAGTATTAGAAAACAGCCGATAAAAATTTTACCCGCGTTTGTTGATACTTCAGTGTAATCCTGAAATATTAAAATCTTGGAGGAGGAAGACAGCTCGCGTGATTCATAGCTATATAATTATAGTGGTATGTTATAAATTATTGAAATGTAATTTCCATTCCTTCATCTTTCATCTCTTTAAATGCAAGATCAAGATCCATAAGGTATTCCAGAAACAGGAATCCTTTTTTAGTAGTTGACAGTATTGTTTTAATCGCTAATAAAGCCCCAAAAGCTGTGCATTTTGCCTGGCCTCCCGGATGCGATGCGATTACTCTTCTTGTGATTTCTTTACCGGATAGGTCTATACCTTTGGCTTCAATATACAAATCCATTGAAGGTGTATTGGTCTTAGCCATTCCTATAGATTTTTCTGCAGATACTTCGAATCGAACGGATTTAGCTTCAGTCATCCCGGCCACGGCTGCAGTATCCATAATAGTAATAGGAAAGCCTGTGCCTTTGAGTCCATCGGCCATGATGATCTCTCTAGATTCTTTGCTTTTGATCCATGATCCATGGTTTCTTAACATCACATCACCATACTCTTGATCTAAATCTCCTACGGATAACGGACCTAAAAGATCATCGGGATCATTATTCGCAACCATTTCTATCTGATCTATTTGTTTGAATTCTTTAGCAATTTCATGTACTAATATCTGAATTTTTTATTTCTTCAGGAACCTGGTCATCCTTAAGATTGAGCATGACCGTACTGGCATTTCCTAATTCATTGACAAGTGATTGTCCTTTGTCAGGAGTTCTGCCTGCGATAAGGATATGGGATTGCGGGTAATACTTTCTGACAAGTTTCGCAATATTGGATCCTACAATACCGTATCCGCCGGCAATGAAGATTTTAAATGACTCCGAGTTTGTTTCCATGATAATTATTTTGATTGGTCATGTTAAGATACAAATTTAATAGGTAGAGACCAATAGAAAGGTAGATAACTTGGGTTATAAAAAGTCCTATAATTTATATTATGTTAAATTGCATATGTGTGAAGAATTGAAACGTCACACAGATCGTTCCAATATGTTTTTCATCATACAACACGCATAGAAATTTTAAGCTCTTTAATTATTTTATGTCTAATGCGTTTAAGTTCATTTTAAAAATTATCTTCTGATTTTCGCCCCAACTGACTATTGGCAGATTACTTTTTGTTGCGTCATAAAATCATGAAGAAATTCTACACAATGACAAATACCTGATGAACTCTCCATTGATCAATTAGGAGTTTTGTGATTTCTATTAGACTAATTGTTGAAGATTATCTGGTTGTTGATATTTATAAAAAAACCGCCCTAAAGAGCGGCTTTACTATTTAATAAACGTTGATGGTCTTAACAGGCTGTTCCACATGCAAGTAGTTTAATCTGGATTACTCCATTTACTACGCACTGTACATTACACAAAGTATTACCTACCAGTACACTCGTATCATGCAGTACGCCTTGCACTACTCCACCTAAGCCCCCTATTACACCTCCAATATTGTCAAGTAATCCATTTCCTGAAATGGTTTTTAGTTCGTCTCTGTTTAGTTTTTTTAAATTTTTCATGATTATCCTTTTATTTGGTTAATTTTTTATCAAAAAAACCGCTCTAAAAAGAGCGGTATATTTTTATGGACTTGCTTATTTTAGCAAGTAGATCCGCAAGAAAGTAGTTTAATTTGGATTACTCCATTCACTACGCACTGTACGTTGCATAATGTAGTACCTACAAGAACACCTGTATCATGTACAACACCTCCAACGATAGTACCTACTCCGTTTACCACTCCTCCAACTACACCTCCTAGACCACCGATAACACCTCCGATGTTATCGAAAATTCCTTCACCTGAAATAGTTTTTAACTCATTTCTGTTTAATTTTTTTAAATTTTTCATGATATAATTTTTTATATGGTTAATACATCACTAAGATATGAATAATTAGAATATGTTGATATTTTTTTTGAAAAAATAATTAAATATTTTTATAATTTAATATTCCATTAACATAAGTCTTATTTAATGAATATACCGCAAGTTTAATTTTTCCAATATAATTGCTATTTCTGACCATTTGCTAAATAATTTTCGAAACAGTAAGGTGTGGTTTGGAATGTTAATGTATCGTTAATTTCTTACAGGTTTTATTTTAATTTTTGGTACTATTGTTGGATGATTGGATAAGTACTTCAAATATTAATTCAGTATGAAAAAACATATTATAATTGTTGGTGGTGGATTTGCAGGAATTAATCTTATAAAATCCCTAAAAAAGGATCAACGATTCCGAATTACACTGGTTGATGTAAATAATTATCATTTTTTTCCACCGCTTATTTATCAGGTGGCCACTTCTTTTATTCAGGCTTCTAATATCAGTTATCCGTTCCGTAAGTTATTTTCAAATTATAAAAATGTTAATTTTCATATGGGCAGCTTGCTTAAAGTTGATCCTGAACATAGAACTATTGAGACGGATACGGGAGATTTAAGTTATGATTATCTGGTTCTGGCTTTAGGTACGGAATCTAATTTTTTTGGCATGGAAAATGTGCAGAAAAATGCTCTTCCCATGAAAAATATCAAAGAAGCTCTTTATTTGCGGAATCATATGCTATTAAATCTTGAGGAAGCAGCTCGAAATAAAGATCCTGAGGCTGTTGAAAGACTACAAAATGTTGTAATCGCAGGTGGCGGTCCTACCGGGGTAGAATTAGCAGGAATGCTTGCAGAAATGGGAAGATATATTGCCGAGAAAGAATATCCGGAAATAAAAGTGGGTCATTCTAATCTATATCTCATTGATGCTTTACCTGCTTTACTTTCACCGATGAGTACTATGGCACAGGAAACGGCTTATGAGACTTTAAAAAAACTGGGCGTAAAGATCCTGCTCAATGTTTCGGTAAAAGATTATGTGGATAACAAAGTAATGTTGTCCGATGGCACTTCCATCAGTACTCAAACGTTGATCTGGACATCCGGAGTAGTAGCCCGGGAAGTTCCGGGAATTCCAAAAGAAAGTATTGGAAGAGGAAGAAGAATTCTGGTGGATGCCTATAACCGGGTTGAAGGAACGCAGGATATCTATGCACTAGGAGATATTTGCCTGCAACTTACCGATCCTAAATTTCCCCAAGGACACCCACAGCTTGCTCAGGTAGCGATACAACAAGGGAAAAATCTGGCTGAAAACTTAATTAGTCTGGCGGATGAAAAAACGCTTGCTCCTTTCTCATATAATGATGAGGGAAGTATGGCTATTATTTCAAAATATAATGCAGTAGTCGATCTTCCTAAATTTTCTTTTAGAGGTTTTACGGCATGGCTTACATGGCTGTTCATTCATATTATACCTCTTGTTGGGTTTGGTAGCAAAATCCGTCTGGCATTAGACTGGTTTAGATTGTTTATCACGAATAATCCTTCTATACGATTAATTCTTTATCCCAAAAGATCAACGGATAAAGATCGGCAATAAAGAAATTTTCATATTCATTATTGGTCTTTCATAAAATAGGACTCTCTTATCTACTTTAATGTAAAACAAAATCGTTAAGAGAGTCCTTATTTTACCATGGCTTAATTTTTTATTTAAAATATTCCCCAACCTATTTCATAATTCCCTGAATCTGTTTAATACGACTATTGTAATGATCTCTGATTGTGGATTTTTGTGGTGCTTAATAAACAGATATGGCCCCAATAAATTTCAATTTCAGATGTAGATTTCTTTCTATTATTATGCTGATGGGCACACTTGCTATCTTCGCACAAAATACAATAAATGGATTAATCTTAGGCCCAAATCATAAAGGACTTTCCAATATACCGGTTGTTTTGGTTTCTTCAAAAGACAGTCTTTTTAACAAAATTACTTCAACGGACAGTATAGGAACATTTAATTTTGAAATTAACCAATCTGGAGTTTATTTAATTCATATCAATAGTATCAATTTTAAACAGTATAAAAGTCACCCGTTTAACCTGGATATGAATGCTAAAACAATACTTCAATTCCCAGAAATTGTTTTAGAGGACAAAGTTACGACTATAAAAGAAGTATTAATTACAGCTAAAAAACCTCTTTTTACCCAAAAAACTGACCGATTGATTTTCAATCTTGAAAACTCTTTAACTTCACAAGGAGGAGATGCAATAGATGTGTTAAAAAACACCCCTCTATTAAAAGTAGATGAAACGAGTATTTCAATGATTGGTAAGAATATTTTAAATGTACTTATCAATGGAAGGCCGGTTGCTCTTAATGGCGAGGCTTTGATTTCTTATCTCAGTACAATTTCGAGTGATACAATATCAAAAATAGAAATTATTACGACACCACCTGCCCAGTATGCCGCAGAGGGAAATGCAGGGCTTATTAATATTATTTTAAAGAAAAATCCTCATTTAGGCTGGAATGGAAGTTTGAATTCTTCTATAACTCAGCGCACCTATTTTTCCAATAGCAGCAGTATCAATTTAATTTATCAAACGGAAAAATTTAGCTTTACAGGTAATTTTCTATACAACAATAACAGGATTTCAGCTTATGAAAAGGATCAGAATTTATTTTCAAGTGGTTTTTTCAGTAATAACAGACAGGATAAAATAACGTATTCTAAAGATTTTGCTCCTTCTGTCAATGTTAATTATAAGCTTAATTCCAGGACTGATTTATCGTTAGTTTATGAATACAACGGCTCTGATTTTGCATCTGATGATCAGTCTACCAATTTATTTTATGATCATTCTGTTTTGAATAACAAACTGTCAAATAAAGGCTATGGCACGATAAAAAGTAATTTCCACCGCATTCATGGGTATGCTACTCATAAGCTGGATATGAAAGGAAAATCAATTGATTGGGGCTTTCAGTGGCTTGATAATAGAATTGAAAATCAACGAAATAATGAGATCAATAATAATCAGGAATTATCATATACATTGAACTCTTCCCTAAACAATTATAAATTAGGGATATCGAGTTTGGATTTTGACCTTCCTTTTAATGCCATCCATATTAAAACCGGAATGCGTCATACTTTCCTAAACAATAATAGTGACGTCAGTTTTTTTGATATAAAAAATGAAAATCCTATCCTAAATCCTGCATTAACCAATATATTCAAGTATAAAGAAAGTATTATCTCACTCTATTTTTCTTCAGAAATAAAGTTAGGAAATCAATGGATTGCTCAGGCCGGACTGCGCTATGAAGATACTCACTATGTGGGAAGATCTCAGGCAGATGATAAAACAACTGAAATAATTTATGGTAATTTTTTTCCAACCTTTTATATCAACTATAAACATTCAAAAAAATCAGATTATTCTTTTAAATATTCAAAAAGAGTCAGAAGACCAAAATTAGAACAGCTCAATCCATTTCAGTGGTTTGTCAATCCTTTTCAATATGTAGAAGGCAATCCATTGCTCAAGCCTTCTTTTTCAGATAATTTTGAATTGACTTATTCCAATAATTCTAATTTAAGTGCTACACTATATCATTCTATTACAAAAGGTCAGGTCAGCTATATTGTTCAGTTTTTAGATGAAGGTAAAATACAGCGGTACAGTTATTATAACCTATTGGATGTATACCAATATGGGATGTATGCTAACTATAGTTTTACGAAACTGAAAAATATGGAAACTCAGCTCAGTGGAGGCTATTATTGGCAAAAAACAAAATCAAAAGATGCTTCTCTAGTTCCTCCTACTCATGGGAATGGTGCTCATATTTCATTAAATAACATGTATAAATTGAGCGGTAATAACTCAGTTCAGCTCAATTATAGACATAATTTTCCAAGCTTTGATGGTACTCTAAATACCAGAGCATTTGGATTTTTAACTTTGGGTTATAGAATAAGCCTTTTAGCTAAGCGGCTGGATATTGGATGTACTTTATCTACGATCATTAGCAAAAGAAATGAGATTGCATACCAACAGGTTAGAAATAATGCTGTTTTAAATGGACAAAATGAATATGACTATCAAAGTATACGTTTCAATTTAATATATAAATTTGGCAATAATAAGGTTAAAGGGAGCAAACAGAAAAATGAAGCTGAAGAAACATCCCGGATTAAATAGTATTTTTAAGTTTGCAAAAGCCAGATTAAGCCATTATTAAAGTAACTAACAATTCTCAATGAAAAAAATATCGTCCATCCTATTTATTTTGCTGATTCTGGCTTTATTCAATGCTTTTCAGGTTTGGATATATTATAGAGTGAGGCTTAACGGAGATATCAACTTTTATGATATTCCGGGGCATATTACTACTTTTTTGTATTCACTTGGCTCATTATGTATCACATTGATGGTCTGGAACTGGTTGAGCACGTTTGGAGTCAGGAAATTAAAATTTGTTTATGTCTTTTTCTTAAGCATTCCTCTATTTGCTATTTATACATCAGTAATACATATCATTATAAGAACTTACTATGGAGGGCCTACTTCCTTTGATCTCCTTTGGGGTAATATTATTTTTACATTGTCTATTTCTCATTTTTATATTTCAGGATTTACGATTGCTTACCTGTCTTTTAAAGAAACCAATACTTTAACGAAAGAGCTTATGGAGTCTAAGTATGAGATTGAAAATATGCAATTACAAACGTTGAAAAAAAATATAGAACCTCACTTTTTATTTAATAATTTAAGTATTCTTTCTTCTTTAGCTCGAAAAGATTCCAGCCAGGTAGATGAATTTATTGAAAACTTCTCAGATGTTTATCGTTATTTCTTATTGCACAATTCTGTAGATAGTGTTCTTTTAAAAGATGAGTTGGCATTTTTAAAGAAATATATTGCTTTAACTACAAAACGGTTTGGAGGTGCCTACTCTATTGTTCTTAAAATTGAAAATGAAGAAGGATATATTGTCCCTTTTGCCTTACAGATTTGCTTGGAAAATGCCATCAAACATAATGAAGGCAGTGAAGAAAGTCCATTGCTTATTGAACTCAAAAGAACCGGGGATTGTATAAGCGTTACTAATCCGATCCGGCCTGTTGAAATAAGCTTAAATACAGGATTAGGGCTTTCAAATATCACGAAAAGATATCAACTTCTTTTTGGGAAAACGGTAACTTATCAATCTCTTAATAACCATTTTGTGGTTGAATTACCTGTTATTAATTAACTTATAAAAATTCTATGATGAAGATTGTGTTAATAGAAGATGAAGATCTTAATGCAGAACAACTTCTTTTTTATATTAGAAAATATGATCCTGCAATTAACGTATCAGCCATATTAAAAAGTAATAAAGAAATTAAAGAATGGTTTACAAAAAATCAGGCACCCTCCTTGGTGTTTTGCGACATTAAGTTGCTTGATGGTAATGTCTTTTCTTCTCTACATAGCAACCTCATTACTTGTCCCATTATTTTTACAACTGCTTTTAATGACTTTTATCAAGAAGCTTTTGATAGCAATGGTATAGCCTATTTATTAAAGCCGATCAGTTTCAAAAGTTTTGAATTAGCCATGGATAAATTTAAACGGTTAACTCCAGCTTATGAAGCAATCGACTGGTTGAGTATATCGTCCGTGATTAAGAAGATAAGCACTCAGTATAAAGAACGCCTTCTGATTAAAACCAATACGGGTACTTTGCTTTTAGAGGTTAAAAATATCATGTATATTTCAACAAACTCAGGAGTTTGCCAGGCTACTGATCATAAAGGGAGAAGTTACGAATTCCGGCAAAAGCTTTCTGATTTAGCTGATGATTTAGATCCGGATATTTTCTTTCAGATTAATAGAGGTGAAATAATAAACATTAATTTTATTGAACTGATTGAACCATATTTTAACGATCGATTATCTATTAAAATTATTAATCATTCTAAACGATTAGTTACTTCTGCTGCAGTAACCCCTGAATTCAGGAAATGGATAGAACGTTAAAAAGAATGTTCCACAAGAAATAATTTTTATTTTTACGTTAGTAAATATATAACTCATGAAACTAGAATTATATCAGATTGATGCCTTTACAGATGAGCTATTCAAAGGAAATCCGGCGTGCGTTGTCCCTTTAAAAAGCTGGCTTCCGGACGAACAGCTTTTGAACATCGCAAAAGAAAATGCTGTTGCTGAAACTGCATTTTTTATTGATCATGGTGAAAAAATACAATTACGCTGGTTTACTCCCGAGATCGAAATGGATCTCTGCGGACATGCGACACTCGCTACAGCCCATTGTCTGATCAGTATTTTAAATTATCCTAAAAATGAAATTCTTTTTGAAACCAAAAGCGGGATATTAACGGTTACCTACGAAAACGACTTGTATTCTCTTAATTTTCCTTCAAGGATGCCTGTACCTGCTGTTCTGCCGGATGCTTTTTCAAAATCATTAAATATCCAGCCAAAAGAAGTGTACCAATCAAGAGATTATGTTTTAGTGTAAATTCCAGTGATATTGACCACCTAATTCCTGATTAAATTGACCACTAAGAATGAAGTCAAAAAAGGTGTCTAAAAGATGGTTTAAAAATATAAAATAAATCTTTACTCTGAGCTGATTTTCTGATCAGCTTTTTTTCTTCTCATCGATTCTCCTTTAAGGTCTATTCTCAGGGAGTTGTGAACCATTCTGTCAAGTATTGCATCGGCTATTGTTTGTTCCGCAATGACTTCATGCCAGGCACTTACAGGCAGTTGCGAAGCAATAATAGTGGAACGTTTTCCGTGTCTGTCTTCTATAATCTCCATAAAATCCTGACGTTTAAGATTATCCAGGGATTGTAATCCAAAATCATCAAGGATAATAAGATCCTGCTTTTCTATTCGGTCTATCTCTTTAAGGTAAGATCCGTCTGCCTTAGCCATCTTAAGCTTTGAGAAGAGTTTGTTGATGCTGAAGTACATGACTTTATATCCCATTGTACAGGCTTTGTATCCAATGGCAGTTGCGATAAAACTTTTTCCAACTCCTGTACTGCCTGTAATAAGAATATTCTGTTTCTGTGATATAAAATCGCAGGAAGATAATCTTCCAATAGTATTCTTATCAATATTTCTGGAAGAAGAGGCCGTAATCTCTTCCATAAATGTCCTGTATCTGAACTTAGCTGTGGTAATCAATCTTTCTACCTTTCTGCTTTCCCTGTCGTCATACTCGGATTCAATCAAGTAGGCTATAAGTTCATCATTGGTATAGGAGATACTTCCTGTTTCCATTGTTGTGGAAAACGCCCTGTGCATCCCGTGGAGCTTTAAATGTTTCATTTTTTCTAATGTTGCCTGATTCATAGGTTTTGTATTAATGATTTAATTGTTAATGATTGTAGATGTTACTGATAGTATTTTCCGCCCCTTATGTTTTTGTGTTTAGGCAGTTTCTTTTCTTCAAAAAATGCATCGTCATCGGTTAGATTATCCAGCCCTCTTTCCAGAATACTTTTAATCATGGCAAGGCTGTATTTTTCATATCCCAACGCTCTTTTACAGGCATTGTCAAGTCTTATGTTGCCGATCTTTTTTGATAATGAAAGGATTCCCAGGCAGGTTTTATAGGACTGCTCAGGATGCTGTTTCTTTTCCAGGATTTTGATGATGTACTGCTCACAATATTCCCCGACAGACCTTCCCCAAGAGATAAACCGGGAGGGATTCCATTCAGTCATAAACTGATAAGATGAAGGCATATGTTCTTTTACAGTCGTATACTGATATTTAGCCAGGATTCTGTTATGGAATGCTATTCTGCGCTGGTCATAGTAAATCTCGACTGTATTTTTACTAAAAATAATGTTTACTTTTTTACCAATATAGCTGAACGGAACACTGTAATAATGCTGGTCTTTACTTAAATATACATGGCTGGTCTTATGAACGGTAGCACGTGCAGAATGCTTGAGCTGGTACATCATAGCTGGTAGTGGGGATAATGCATGTCTTTCAACCTCACGGAAAACATCAGCCCTGGAATACTTCTTTCTTTTCATGGGAGCTTCATTATATCCTTCCAGCAGGTTTTCTATAGCTTTGTTCAATGCTTCCAGGCTAAAGAAGTGATCTTTACGCAATGGAGCAAAAATGCGGGTATACACAATGCGTACCGCATTTTCAACCAAAGCCTTATCCTTGGGATGATAGGTACGCGTAGGAAGTATTGTAGTGCTATAGTGGGAAGCAAAATCCAGAAGAGAATCAGTGATGACAGGTTCGTACTTATGGCTCTTTTTTACGGCTGTACGCAGGTTATCGGTAACAATAGCTGCGGGAACTCCTCCATAATAATGCAGGGTTTTGGTAAGACTTCCAAGAAAATCTTCTTTCCCCTGGGTTCTTGTAGCTTCTACGAAGGTCATGCCACTGGCTCCAAGTATGGATACGAAGACCTCAACTTCCTGTTGTTCTCCTGTTTCTTTATTAATAATGTGAAGTTTTTTTCCTGTATAATCCACAAAAAGTTTATCCCCAGCCTTATGTTCAATATGCATGGAAGGGTTCACCTTTTTACACCATTCCCGGTAATGATGGCAAAAGCGGGAATATTGGTAGCCTGAAGGGTATTTATCTATGTATTCTTCCCATAGCAGATAACGGGTGACCCCAACACGTTTTAGTTCTTTGGATATGTAAGGAAACAACGATTCAAGTTGTTTTTTAATATTGGCCTTATCCCTTATATCGGTTGGCGGAGTCTCGAATAAATCATCTAAATCTTCATCACTCAGCTCTATCAGCTCGTCATATGTAAGCTGGTGTTCATGGAACAGGCTGATATACTTTTTAGCAGTATTGCGTGAGATACCCAGTTGTTTGCTTATCCGCAATTTACTTACCCCCTGGGTGTATAATCGTAATAATTGTTTAATGTTCAACATGTCTATTCTTTTGTTAGCCATTTGGTATTTTTTGGCTAAGTTATTCAAGACACGTTTTCTGACTTTTTTTTGGGGGTCAATTTGCTCAGGAATACCATGGTCAATTTGCTCAGGAATCAACTGATCATTTTCACAGGATTGAGATGGTCAATTTTGAAGGATTCTACATTTTAGTATATGATTCTGAAAATGATATTAAAAATATTAAGATTGACCGACAGTTTTTTGATCTGATCAATATGGATCCCGGAGGTGTTATTGTAACGGCAAAAGGTGATGATAGCGATTTTGTTTCAAGGTTTTTTACACCTCAGGCCAGTATTCTGGAAGATCCTGTAACAGGATCTGCGCATTGCTCTCTAATCCCTTTCTGGTCCCAAAGATTAGATAAAAAGACTCTTTTTGCCATTCAGCTTTCGGAAAGATCCGGAAAACTTTATTGTGAAGACAGGAATGAAAGAGTGATGATCTCCGGGAAGGCGAAAACCTATTCTGAAGGGTATTTTTGGATAGAATAATAGGCTTTGTATCTGGGATTATAAGAATTATTCGTGCATTCGTGGCTGTTTTTTTTTGCCACGAATACCCTTTAAGTTTTTTTTCATACTATGATATTTTACAGACAAATATCAGGAGCATTTTAAAAGTAAAAAATCCGAATCTTGTGATATTCTTTGATTTAAAATATATATCAGGTATGGATTCTGTGATTATTTCATTAAATTTAGGATTAGATAACCATGGCATTGTTCTACCGAACCTGCCTTTCACGGCGGTATAAGAAATCAGTCTTATCCCATTTTGTAACGGAATATTTTAAAGGATTTGATACTATGCATCATCAATTGGAAAAACATTATGTGAACAGAGTTGGCTGGCTTCGTGCAGCTGTTTTGGGTGCTAACGACGGATTATTGTCCACGACCAGTATTGTTATAGGAGTGGCAGCAGCAGAATCGCAGCGTAACACAATTGTTCTGGCTGCTTTGGCTGGAATGATTGCAGGAGCTTTATCCATGGCCGCAGGTGAATATGTATCGGTGAGTTCACAGGAAGACACCGAAAAGGCTGATTTGCTCCGTGAAAAAAGAGAGTTGGAAGAAATGCCGGAAACAGAACTTAAGGAACTGGCAAAAATTTATGAAGCACGCGGTGTAAGTAAAGAGACAGCCATGAAGGTTGCTACTGAATTAAGCGAACATAATGCGTTGGAAGCCCATGCAAGAGATGAATTGGGAATTAATGAAATTACACAGGCCAAACCTTTTCAGGCAGCTATTGCCTCGTTAGGTTCTTTTGCTGTGGGAGCAATGCTTCCTTTTATCGTTTCCCTGCTTGCACCTATTGATCAGATGGTCTATTTTCAATATGGATTTTCAATTGTTTTCCTGATGTTATTAGGTGCGGTTTCGGCTAAAACAGGAGGCTCAAAAATAGGAATTGCTGTGGTAAGAATATGTTTCTGGGGGACAGCTGCAATGGGGATAACAGCTCTGATAGGACATTTTTTCGGAGTTACTGTCTCGTAATATTGGGATCTATTTATTTGTTTTTATGAATACCAATTGTTTTTAAGGCTGTAGCGCTTAGGTAGATTTCATCAAAAACAGTCAGTGACTCTACATCTTTAAACGTTTGTGGTTTTAAATCGGTTTTATTAAAAGATAGCTCTATGGATTCATCATAAGAGGCTACAATTCTGACCACTGAGTAGCCATTGTAAGCAACAGTAAATCCTTCAAAAAAGCATTTTTGTTCCGCTTTCTGATAGATTCTATATTCTTCAAACCCCATACTGTCACTGATATTGTTTGTTTTTTTCTTGTTATGCTCCAGCGAATTCCAAGAGGTATAGTTTTTAGGCTCTTTTAAAACGTTTCCATCAGCATCTACCGGTACAAACATTCCTAGTGTTAAAGGATGTTTGAGAAAATTGGCATAATTATTCATCAGATTTAATGTCTGAAGATCTGCATATCCTTCGTTGGAATAATATTCAATGACAAAAGTAGTCATTGGGATAAGCTTATGGGAAGCATCAGTTACCATCATTAATATTTTCTTTGTCGTAAATAAGTGTGATATTTTGGCAAATATACAAGTTTAGTATAAATACACCCCCTTCCCTATGCCTAAGAATGTAGTATAATACGGACTTTTCCGGTATTTTTTCTTAGAATAAATAAGGTTAGTTATTGCGATTTTGAAATCTACCCATGAAATAAGCTATTATCAAGTTGTTTGAAATAAATTGAGGGAAGTTGATGGACCTTAAAACAATTGATATCAGATCATACAAGTCCCCAGCAGAGATTGTGTTACAAATTCAAGTAATTAGGATACAGTTTATTGGAAGTTATGCCCGAATTTTGCATAAGAATAAAAGACCCAAATAAACACAAAATTATGCAAACTATATTAGGTGCCAATGGCCAGATTGGAGAAGAGCTAGCAAGAGAACTAAAACGTCACTATACATCCGATATCAGAATTGTCAGCAGAAATGCTAAAAAAGTCAATGATACGGATACTGTTTTTTCGGCGGATCTTTCAATAAGAGAAAGTGCTATCGAAGCAGTAAAAGGCAGCGAAATTGCTTACTTTACATTAGGCCTGCCAATGAACTCTGATCTCTGGGAAAAACAATTTCTTCTGATCACAAAAAATGTTATTGAGGCCTGTAAGATTAATGGAACCAAATTGGTCTTTTTCGATAATACTTATATGTATCCTCAGAATGATGCAGTGCTTACTGAAAATACAAAGTTTGCTCCTGTCGGGAGAAAAGGTATGGTAAGAAAGAAAATGACGGAGATGCTTTTGAAAGAAATGGAAGCCGGCGAAATGGATATCGTTATCTGTCGCGCTCCTGAATTTTATGGGCCAGGAAAAACACAAAGCATTACCAATACATTTATTTTTAATGCGATCAAAGATGGGAAAAAACTGAAAGTTCCTTTATGGGATAATAAGTTGAGAAGTCTGATATGGACTCCCGATGCCAGCAGAGCTGCTGCGTTGATTGGAAATACACCGGACGCATTCGGACAAACCTGGCACCTTCCGATAGATGATCATCGGTTAACTTACAAAGAATTCATTGCTTTGGTTTCAAAAGTGTACGGAAAAGAGTTTAAATATTCTATTATTCCTAAATTTGCTTTCAAGCTGGGGGCATTGTTTAATAAAAATGCGAAAGAGTTGCAGGAATTGCTTCCGAGATATGAGCACAACAATCTTTTTGATGATTCAAAATTTAAAACACGTTTTCCTAATTTTCAGGTAACTACTTACAAGCAAGGAATAGAACAGATAAAAAAGGAACAGCAGGTTGCCCGTTAATTAAAATTAATCATCAAAGCTCTTTACACCACATAAATGACACAAAATGAAAGTACCAGAAAGAGTCACTTCAATTACTGCCTTACATAATCTTTTAAAGCTAAAAAGGCCTTTAAATCCTTTAATCAGCGTTTTTGATTTCAACGAAGTTTCTATAAGCTCCGATGCGATTCTCAGCTCTGTGACTACAGATTTTTATGTCATTGCCATTAAAAAAGATTGTGCAGGAAGATGTAAATATGGTCAGCAGTATTATGATTTTGAAGAGGGGATCATGTATTTCATAGCACCTGATCAGGTGGTACAGTTTGAAGATATTTTACTTTCTGAGGTCAGGGGCAGTGTCCTGGTCGTTCATCCTGATTTTTTTCAGGGATATCCGATAGCTTCTTCTATCAGGGATTACGGATACTTTTCATATTCTGCCAATGAAGCATTGCATCTTTCCGAAAGAGAAGAAAAGTCGATAACGGATATTGTAGATAATATCCGAAAAGAAACAGAAAATAATATGGATGTTTTTACGCAGGATCTTTTAGTTTCTAATATTGATCTTCTTTTAAAATACTGTGACCGGTTTTATAACCGTCAATTCCTGACCCGGAAAAAAGTTAATAATGACCTTCTTACCAGATTAGAGAATTTATTGGATGATTATTTTAAAAATGACAACCTGAGACTTAATGGTATCCCTTCTGTTCAGTTTTTAGCGGGAGAATTAAACATCACTCCTAATTATCTTAGTGATATGCTGCGGGTTCATACCGGGAAAACGACACAACAACATATTCAAAAAAGACTGATCGATAAAGCTAAAGAACTGCTATCCACAACATCCATGTCCGTTTCTGAAATTGCTTACCATCTGGGATTTGAGCATCCACAGTCCTTTCACCGGTTGTTTAAAAACCGGACATCCATTTCCCCCATTAGAGTTCAGACAGAATTTTAATTAAATAAAAATATCGTTGATAATTATAAATGTAAGAGGCTGTCTCAAAAGAGATAGCCTTTTTTATGCAAAAAGGAAAGCTTTCGCTTTCCTAATAGTTGCAAATTGATTAATTTGCATTGTGTTAAGTACGTCAAAAGTAGTCTTTAAAGATTACACCCCCAAAGAAAATCTGCTTTTTCCTCCCAATTTATCGGAGTTGATTGATGAGCGACATCCTGTGAAAATTGTTTCAAACATTATTGATGGCTTGGATATCAAAAGCTTAATTAAAACCTACAAACCTGGCGGAACATCTTGCTACCACCCGAAAATGCTTTTGAAAGTTTTGATTTATGGCTATTTAAGCAATATCTATTCAAGCCGCAAAATGGAGCAGGCCTTGAAAGAAAACATCCATTTTATGTGGCTCTCTGCAATGAGCCGTCCCGATCATAACACCTTAAACAGGTTCCGTAGTGAACGATTGAAAGGTGAGATTAAAGCTATTTTCACACAAATTGTTCTTCTTTTGGAAAAGGAAGGTTTGGTAAGTCTGAAAACCACTTTTGTAGATGGCACCAAGATAGAAGCCAATGCCAATCGCTATACTTTTGTTTGGGGAAGAGCTGTCAAAAAACACAAAGAAAGGATTGCAGAGCAATTAGAAGAGCTTTGGAACTATGCAGAAACAGTTGCCAAAGACGAGCTTGAAAATACAGAAAGTATTGATTTTAAAGAAGTAGATTCTGAAAAAGTAACTCAAACCATCGAAAAGATCAATGAAGTTTTGAAAGATAAAAAAGTAGCTTCAAAAGTTCGTCAGAAACTGAATTATGCTAAGAAAAACTGGGCAGATAATTTAGAGAAATATAAAAAACAGCAAGAATTATTAGAAGATAGAAATTCCTATTCCAAAACCGATACAGACGCTACTTTTATGCGAATGAAGGAGGATCATATGCGAAACGGACAACTAAAACCCGCTTACAATCTACAAATTTCTACCCATAGACAATTCATTTTACATTATTCAATTCATCCCAACCCAACAGACACCAAAACATTAGCGACTCATTTACTGGGTTTTGAAGAAAGCTATCATAAAGCTCCCAAAGAGCTTGTTGCTGATGCTGGTTATGGCTCAGAAGAAAATTACAACTTGTTAAAATCTAAGAAAATAAAAGCTTATGTTAAATATAATTACTTCAGAAAAGATCAGAAATCGGGACAAATAACCACTTCACAAAACAATCCTAAATTGGCAAAAATCAGAGAAAAGGTTTTCAAACTTCTTAATACCAGCAAGGGCATCAAACTCAGAAAACAAAGATGCCATGATGTTGAACCTGTTTTTGCAGAGCTCAAACACAACAAAAATTTTAAACGATTCATGCTTCGGGGAAAAAATAAAGTCGAGGTAGAAATCGGCATACTCGCAATTGCCCACAATCTAAAGAAAATGTCAAAAGCAGCCTAAAACAGACTGCTTTTTTGACTTATATCTTCTTTTTTCCAAGATATTTTTTTTATTCAAAATATCGAAATCTTTTTTCAATGAAATACTAAAAAGAGACTGTCCTTTTGAGACAGCCTCTTTTTTCAGGTTGTTATATCAGTGATTTTATAATGGTGATCATACTCATGATAATAACCACTACTCCAACTACAATAAACATTTTTTTTGTAGGGAGCTTTGAAGTAAGCATGGCTGAAAAAGGAGCTGTAAAAACACCACCCAGCAAAAGGCCTAAGACAATATTCCAGTGGTGAATTCCAATGGTGAAAATGAAAGTAATGGCACTAGTCAGGGTGAGTAAAAACTTGGCTACTGTAGAACTTCCTACCACATATCGGGGAATTCTGCCTTCTTTGATCAGGGTTCCGGTAACCAAAGGACCCCAGCCACCGCCGGCAAATGAGTCGATAAAACCTCCTACGAATCCCAGCACTCTCAGATTGGTTCTTTTCTTAGGTTTAGCGTGGCTGGGCTTTTTTTCCTTAAAGGCGTTTTTAAGAATATTCAATCCGAGGTATAAAGTATAGCAGGCAATGATAGGTTTTATAATATGGGCATAATATTCGCCATAATGAGAGAGTGTTAATGCTCCGATTATGGCTCCGACGATGGCCAAAGGGAATAAAACCCAGACCATTTTTTTGTTGACATTTCCTAATTTATAATGGCTGAAACTTCCGGCTGCTGTAGTGAAAGATTCTGCAGAGTGAATGCTTGCACTGACTACGGGAGGCGGAACATTAAGTAATAATAAAATGGTTGTGCATATAACCCCATAGCCCATTCCCATTGATCCGGCAACAATTTCTGCCATAAATCCCGCAAACAGCATCCAGTAAAAGATATAACCGTCTTTGCTCATAAATTCCTGAATATCACCGGAGAGGTTGAATTGGTAAATGATAATTCCCAATATTCCGAAAAGAAGTAAACCCCCTATGATTGCCAGATAGATATTGGCTCTTCGCTGGACTGTTTTTGTAATACTGATCAGCTTTTCAATTTCCAGATCCGGTTGGGAAAGACTGCCTTTTTCTTCGTGGAGATATCCTGTCGTCAGTCTGTTCAGTTCCTTCACTTTATAATTGAAATCTCCTGTTAGCTGATTGCGTATGTTCTGCATATTCTCCAATAAGGTATCCATCTCATCAGGAATGGCTTCAGTAAGTATTTCTCTTAGTCTCTTTGCTATGGTTGGAGATTTTCCGTTGGTTGAAATCGCAATTTTAAGGCTTCCTTTTTTCACAATAGAGCCTAAATAGAAATCACATAGTTCAGGCTTGTCAGCAATATTAACCAACACGTTATTTTGATGAGCATGATCCCGGATCTGTCCGGCCAATACAAGATCATTGACCGCTATCACTGCAAGATCTGTTTCTTTGAAATCATGATCATGATAAGCTCTTTCAAACAATGTTAAATTGGGATACTGATCCTGTAATAATCTGACTTCAGGAATGATTTCCTTAGCAACGAGTCTAATCGAAGTTGCGGGAGAATTCCCCAGTATTGATTCGAGCTTTTCCAGGGCAACTTTGCCACCACCGATGATGAGCAGTGACAGTTTTTCCAACTTCAGAAATATAGGATATAAGGAGTTACTCATTTGATCATAATTTTAAGTCATAGGTAAAAGCGAGATAATATAATCCTCCGATTTCAGGACCTGCGGCATATTGGAAATATCGACGGTTGAGAAGATTGGTAGCTCCAATTTTTACATTTGCATGGATTTCAGGAAGCTTCCATGTAGCTTGAGCATCTATTGTATAGTAGGCAGGGATTTTTCCTGATGCTAAAGGGCTTTCCCATAAAAAGCTGTTCTGCCATCTTGCTACAAGAGTAACCCCAATATTTTTGATAACTTCTCTGTTGCCTATACTGACGTTCGTCATCCATTTAGGAGTATTAAAAGCCGTAATAAACAGATCCGAATTGTTGTTGGATGCCAGATCATTATAAGAAACATTAACGTTAATATTGTAATTATTTACAATATTGTATCGAATGCCTAAAGAGGTTCCATAACTCTTGTAGCTATTATTACTATTGGTATATACTCTATATCGGTTTTGTTGGCTTCGATTAGCCATATCAAGTACAGCCTGATCGCTACCTACATTACCGTTTCTGGGAACTGCTACTTCTACCTGTCCAAGGAACCCTTCATAGATGTTGTAATAGAAATCCCAATCCAGTACCAGCTTATTATTAAAGAATACAGATTTATAGCCTACTTCGAATGAATTAATCTTTTCAGGTTGTAGCCTTGGTAAATTGGCTACCACTAAAAGTTGTCTGTTATCCAAAGCAGCCTGATTCTGGGTTTTTCCTCCATTTACATCAGCATTTACTGCAGAAATAAATCTATCGATAGAGGAAAGAGTATATGAGTTTTCCAAATATCCTAAGCCCTCATTCACGGTTGAAAGACCTCCTACTCTTCTTACATTTCCATTATTAACAAAGGAAAATGCTTCAAATAGTGAAGGAAAACGATATCCATTTTGGAAAGAAGCCCTGAAGTTATGTTGGTTGACAGGTGAATAGACAATACTTATTCTCGGATTTAGCTTTGCTTCAAATTCCGGATTTCTGTCTACTCGTAGAGCTGCATTAAGTTTTAATTTATCATCGAAGAAAAGTTTGGTAACCTGAGCAAAAATGCCATATTTTTGATAGGTGACATCTTTACCGAACGTGCCGTCAGGTAAAGGAGTGTTTCTTTCGTTAACAGGTCTGCTAAAATCCACGAAATTATTTCCGTCTGGAGTAATGCTGTATAAACGGTAATCTATACCCGCAAGCAAATTAAATATTTTTACCAATCTGCTAAGATCATAAGTAAGCTCACCCTGATAAAAACGGGATTTTTGTTCCAGTTTGGCTCCTCCGGTTGCCGGTGCTCCTGTAATTCCTGCATTGGCAGAATCCCAGTTATTAATCCCGATAATAGTATTCCTTAGCTGATCAAAAGCAGCTGTTCCAGGCAGGACCCTATTTTTGTCGGCTTCTTGTCTTGCGAGGATAAAAGCATCATTCAGGTTGGCTCCTGCATTAATGCTGTTTTGTAGTGACGACTGGAATATATTTCTCCAGTTGTTATTGGAAAGATTGGTCAGATCCAGATTGTCGGCCAAAGGTTTCAGATTATAGGAATCTCCGGTATTTTCTATGGATACATAAGCTCTGAATGTAAGTTCTTTACCCGTAAGTTCTACCTTATGGTTTTGAACCGTTGCATTTTGTAAACGAATTTTATTACCTCTTTGAAAAGTTCCGTCCAGTAATCCGTATCGGTACACATAAGACGTTCTCCATTGATCCCCGAAACGGTAATATAATCCTGCATCAAATTTGATGTTTTTGACTTCAGGGCTTACTAAATCTCTCTCAAAATAGCCTGTTCTTGAAACATTAAATGTAGTAGGTTTTCCATTGTAATCTACATTGACGGAAACCTTATTATTTCTTTCATCTCCATATTTGTTCCAAAGATCCTGTGCAGGATTGTTGGCTAATGGAAAATTAGGATTGGCGGTAATTGATGGATTGGCATTCTGATCGGTTTGGTTATTTGAAATCCAATCGACTCCACTAAAGTAAGAAGCGTTCACCTTGATCGCCAGATTTTTATTTAAAACTTTTGCGAATCTTATCGCGCTTTCTCCTAAAGTGCTTATTCTATAATTCACATTATCAACATGATTCACGCCACCCCGAAAATAAACACTCAGTCCTTCAGAGGTAAAAGGATCTTTGGTTTGAAGGCTGGCGAGTCCATTGATGGCATTCATTCCATACAAGGCAGAAGCGGCGCCCGGAGTGACTTCCATAGACTGAATATCCAGTTCTGTGGGACCTATTGCATTTCCTAAAGGAACTCCCAGAGTTGCCGACTGTACATCAACTCCATCTACCAATTGCATAAAACGAAAGTTATTGGGGGAATTGAATCCCCGGGAATTGGGAACCTTTAAAGTAAGGCTGGAAGTTAAAAGCTGTAACCCTTTTACATTCTCCAACGTTTCATAAAATGAAGCTGCCGGGCTTTCCCGAATGGCTCTGATATCGATTTTTTCAATAGCTATGGGGGATCTCAAGACTTTTTCCGGAACCCGGGAAGCAGAAATAACCACTTCATCGATAATGGCATTTTGCGGATTGAGTTCTACAGCTATTTTATGGGATAGTGATAATATTTCAACCGTTTGGCTGGTGAATCCCTCTTTATTGATAATAATTCTAAAGGGAACTTTAACTCTTGTTCTTATTTTAAAATTTCCCTGTTGATCAGTTAATGCAGTGTCTTCTGTATTTTCGACCTGCACCTTTACTGTGGCAATTCCTTTCTGAGTATCTGTGTTTTTGATGATTCCGCTTAACTCAATAAGCTGTTGTTGTGCTTCTGCCAGGTTAAAAAATAAAAGAGTTAATATTATGATACCTGTTTTTTGCAGAAAATATCCCTGCCTTTCGTTTTTCATTTTTTATCAATTTTAGGTTAATGGAATGGAGGCTGTTTAAACTTTTTAATAAGGGATGATTCAAGTATATTTTTAACTACAAATGATATAAGGTTTTTAACACTTTAGTTTTTTGAAAATCTTTAATTTTCTGCTTATGTGAACTTATCTATACGCTAGAATTGTGAAGTTACTTACGTGATCTTAAGTGTTAAAAAAGGCTTTTATGACTTTTGTGGTTTAAATAATTTAAACAGTTGTAATGTTAGGTTGATTGATAATCAACAACATATGCCCATTCGTTCGCCTAAAAAAAGAGGGTTCTGTTTTTTTATTTTTTCGGGATGGTAAAGAAGGTTTATCATATTTCTATTTAGTTTTTTTCTTTATGTTTTAATTTAGACTTTGCAAGTAACGGTATGAAAAGTCACCAAATGTTTCTTCTGACTGTTTTTCCTGTACATAAATTCCGAAAAGCTCATCCAGAGTTTCAAGAATCTCCTCCTCTCCTATATTTTCTTTAAACTTCGTATTGAGGCGAAGTCCTAAACGATCTCCTCCGATATGAAGGTTATATTTTCCGTAAGCAGTCCCCACAAATCCTATTTCAGCATTGGGAGATCTTCCACAGCCGTTTGGACATCCGGTCATTCTGATGGTAATATCTTCCTCCAAAAGACCATGTCTTTCTAACACGGGCTCTATTTTTGTGACTAAAGAAGGCAGATAACGTTGTGCTTCCGCTAAAGCTAACGAACAGGTGTTCAGAGCTACACAGGCTACTGAATTTTTTCGTAGCGCACTGGCTCCTTCAGTAGATCCGGAAATTCCAAATTCTTTCAGCAGAGCGTCTACTTCAGGTTTGTCTTCCTCATGGATATCAGAAAGAATCAGATTTTGGTTACAGGTAAACCGGAAGTTGGCTTTGCCGGTTTCAGCAATTTTCAATAATCCTGATTTTAATGGATAATCACTGGTTTCCAGAACTCTTCCGTGTTCTACAAATACGGTATAAAACCACTTTCCTTCATGATTTCGTATCCAGCCATAACGGTCTTTTCTTTGCTCAAACTTAAATTCTCTTGCAGGTTCAAACGCAAAGCCTGTTCTTTTCTCAACTTCGGTTCTGTATCCATCAATTCCCAGTTTATCAATCGTATATTTTAATCTGGAAAGTTTTCTATCACTTCTGTTACCGAAATCACGCTGTACCGTAATAATCTCATACACCGCTTTTAAAACTTTCTCTTCAGTATCCACAAAGCCTAATACGGAAGCTAAGCGTGCATAAGTAGCATCATTTCCGTGAGTAGCTCCCAGTCCACCTCCGGCAGCAATATTATATCCTACAATCCGGTTATCTTCAATAACGGCAATCAGTGCAATATCATTGATGAATACATCCACATCATTATTGGGTGGAAGGGCAATTCCAATTTTCAGTTTTCGGGGAAGGTAACGGTCCTGGTAGAGAGGATCTTCTTCAGCTTTTCTGTCAATGATGGATTCATTATCAATCCATATATCATAATAGGCTTTGGTCTTCGGCAGACACATTTCACTTATTTTTCCTGCCAGTTCATACGTCTGCTGATGCAATGGTGATTCGGAAGGATTTGCCGTACATGTCACATTTCTGTTAACATCACCACAAGCCGCGATCGAATCGAGATGCTTAAGATTAAAGCTCTGAATTGTTGGTCTTAAATGAGACTTTAAAATACCATGCAGCTGAATGGTTTGTCTTGTCGTTATTTTTATGGTTCCCGTAGAATGGTCTTCGGCAATTTCATTAAGGCCTGCCCATTGTTCAGCTGTTAAAAATCCTCCAGGAAGCCTCAACCTGATCATGTAAGAATAGAGCCATTCCAGTTTTTTATTGACACGCTCCTCCCGTCTGTCTCTATCATCCTGCTGGTACATTCCATGAAATTTGATAAGGGTTTGATCGTCCTCTCTTATCGATCCTGTGAAATCATCGGAAAGGCTTTCTTTTAAAGTTCCCCTAAGTCCGTTGCTTCCGGTTTTAATTCTTTCTACCGGTGAAAGGTTATCTTTATTATTGCTCATAATTGTTTTCTTTTACGATTTAATTCTGCCTTATTTAATACACATCTTTGGCGTATCTGCCATTAAGCTCCATTTCTTCGAGGTAGCTCAGGGCTTCTTCTTTACTGCGATTTCCCTGTTCGCGGATGATACTCAGGAGCGTTTTCTCTACGTCACGGCTCATCGGATCTTTAGTACCACAAACATATACCGATGCTCCCCCTTCCAGCCACTGAAATACTTCCTGAGCCTTTTGCTCCAGTTTATGCTGAACATAAATTTTTTCAGAACTATCTCTGGAAAACGCCATATCCAGCCGGGCTAATGTTCCTGTTTTCAGAAAATCCAGAATTTCTGACTGGTATAAAAAGTCGGATATAAAATTCCTGTCCCCGAAAAAGAGCCAGTTTCTTCCTTCTGCACCTTTAGCATCCCGTTCCCATAGGAATGACCTGAAAGGAGCGATTCCCGTTCCCGGACCAATCATGATGATATCTTTATCCTCCTGAGGAAGTCTGAAATGTCCGGCTTCCTGGATGTAAAATTCAAAATTCTCTCCTTCTCTAAATTCGCTGAGAAATCCACTGCATAGACCATTTTGTTTCTGATCGTCAACAAAAAATTCTGATCTGGAAACAGTGATATGTACTTCTGTATCACCATGCGCTTCCAAAGAAGAAGAAATGGAATAGAGACGTGGGGCCTGACCGGTTAAGATGCTAATAACCTGTTCAAATTCATCCGCATTTTTCACAGGATAGATCTGAAGCAGATTGAGCAGACTCAAACGGATGTCCGAAGGAATTGTATGACCTGTGATCTGAGCATATTGTGCTACGGTTGTTTTAAGCAGATAGCTGATATTTAAATACTTGATCAGGAGTTCATCTGCAGTGGCGGTCACTTTCGATGTCTCAATTCGTTTTTCCGGATCAATCCCTGTCAGGGTGATGATCTCATCTACTACACTTCTTGAATTAAAAGGAATAATTCCAAGAGCAGCGCCGGGATGATAGGAAATAGGCTCATCCGTTTCTATTTCTATGTGGTAGGTTTCTTTTTCAGAGGTAATGTCATTCAGATTAATGATGGCCGAAACCCTTCCGTTATATTTTTTTCTGCCTGCTGAAACATGCCCTGTTGAGGTATTTTTTACTGTACTTGCAGAGGTTTTATTGATTGTTTCTACTATATGTTCAATCCATCTGCCCGCCTCTTCCTCGTAATCAATATCACATTTTTTTAAAGGAATGATTCGCTGAGCGCCTAATACTTCAAAACGAAAATCTACATCTTCTCCTGTTTTACAGAATAATGGATAACTGCTGTCCCCCAATGCCAGAACCCCGAATTTAAGATTGCTGAGATTGATTTCATTTTCATGGATATAATCATAGAATTTTCTGGTAAGAAGAGGAGGATCCCCCTCTCCTTGCGTACTTATAATCACAAAGAAAAATTCCTCTTTATTCAGATCCTTAGGTTTATATTGGGAGAGATCAGCCAGCTTTACCTGGATTCCTTTTTTCTTAATAATTCCAGCCAGTGTTGTGGCCAGCTTCTTACTATTTCCTGTTTCCGTTCCATAAGCAAGGGTTATTTTCCTGGTAGTCGTCTGGCTGACGTGATTTTCCTGCTGAGGTGGCTGAGCCGTCGTCAGAGGAGCTCCGGCAAGACCTGCCAGATAACCGCTGGCCCAGATGGTTTCGTCTCTTGAAAAATCACCGGATATTTGTTTAAGGATATTAAATTTGGCTTCAGACAGCATATTCGAAAAAGTTTTGAGTTTTTGATACTAAGCTTCCATTCACAACCGATTTAAAATACAGACCTTCCTGCTCTGCATTTTTCAGCCACGAAAATTCTTTATGAAGACCAACTACTTTGCCTATGATTACCAGTGATGGAGAAGCAAAGTTTTTGTCTGCAAAATTCTTTTTAAATTCATCAAAATCAGACGTGTATACCTTTTGAAAAGGGGTTGTTGCCTGCTCAATAATGGCAATTTCCTTTTCGCGGGAAACATCCAGACTAATGAATTTCTCTACAAGTGCCATTAGATTTCCTTTAGACATATAGAACACAAGAGTATCGTTAGTGCCAGCCAGCTCCTTCCAATAGGTTTCCGTAAGAATTTCAGATTTGTAATAGGTCAGAAACCGGACTGATGTAGCGTAGCCTCTTGCAGTCAACGGTATACCCGCATAGGCTGCGGCTCCTAAAGCTGCAGTAATCCCCGGAATAATCTCAAATGAAATATGATTTTCCTTCAACGTCTGTAACTCATCAAGAATATTAGAAAATATGGAAACATCTCCCCCTTTAAGTCTTACGACAGTTTTATTCTGACGTACATAATCAACCATTAAGGTATTGATGTGTGATTGAGGAGTAGATGCTCCTTTACTGCATTCCTTGCCTACATAGATGATCTCCGTATTGCCGGGTGCATACGATTCTACAATCTCCGGGCTTACCAGACGATCACATAAGATGACATCTGCTTTACCTATTGCTTTTACTGCTTTTACCGTGATCAGATCAGGGTTGCCGGGTCCTGCACCAATAAGATAAACCATTGGTGCTGTGTTGTTTGGATTCATTTGAAAATCGGTGTTAGTGGTGAAGTTTAGAAGAGACCCTCAATAGACAGATACCTTTCACCGGTATCATAATTTACGGTCAGAATTTTAGATCCTGCCTGTATTTCAGGTAATTGTTTTGCAATAGCAGCTAAAGCTGCCCCGGTTGAAATTCCTACAAAAAGGCCTTCTTCTTTGGCTGCTTTTAAAGTATGTTGATAAGCTTCTTCTTTACCTACCGTGATCACCCCATCCAGGAGTGTTATATCCAATATGGAAGGAATAAATCCGGCACCCAGACCTTGTAAAGGATGTGGTGCAGGGCTTCCTCCGCTCAATACCGGAGATAAATCAGGTTCCACAGCAATTACTTTAACATTAGGGTATTTTTCTTTTAATACTTTTGCGATACCTGTAATATGTCCGCCGGTTCCTACACCTGTAATCACATAATCCAAACCATCAGGGAAATCATTTAAAATTTCCTGGGCTGTAGTTTCAGCGTGTACTTTAACATTGGCAGGATTATCAAACTGTCTCGGGATCCATGAATTGGGAGTTTCCTGTGCCAGCTCATTAGCTTTTTCTATGGCTCCCTTCATTCCTTTTTCCCTTGGAGTAAGAACAAATTCAGCTCCGTAGGCTTCCATAATTTTACGACGTTCAATACTCATGCTCTCAGGCATAACCAGGATAAGTTTGTATCCTTTTACAGCAGCCACTAATGATAGTCCGATACCAGTATTACCACTGGTTGGTTCGATGATGGTACTGTCTTTATTCAATAGCCCTTTGGCTTCTGCATCCTCGATCATTGCCAATGCAATTCTGTCTTTGATGCTTCCTCCGGGATTACTTTTTTCTAATTTAATCCAGATCTCGTGACCGGAACTGAAAAGCTTATTAATTTTAACGACCGGTGTATTTCCGATGGTTTCCAGTGCATTTTGAAATTTCATACCAATACAATTTTTATTTTTTGATTTTATATCACAAAGGTTAAAGATTCCGGTAATAATCCGTTATCCTTAATTTTTATTTCACTTTTGTTATAGACTAAAGAATTAGGTGGAACATCTTGGGTGATCCATACATTTCCTCCGATAATACTATCTCTGCCTACAGTTGTATTCCCTCCTAAAATAGTAGCTCCTGAATAAATAATGACATGATCTTCAATATTAGGATGCCTTTTTTGGTTGGCCTTTTCTTTAGAGACATTCAATGCTCCCAGGGTAACTCCCTGATAAATTTTGACATGATTGCCGATAACTGCCGTTTCTCCAATCACAATTCCGGTTCCATGATCGATGAAAAAAGATTTGCCGATCACTGCTCCCGGATGAATATCAATTCCTGTCCTGCTGTGTGCATATTCTGAAATTACACGCGGCAATATTTTAATTTCCTGATTCCATAGCTGATGCGAGACACGGTATACATAAGTGGCAAAATATCCGGGATATGCAAGAAGTATTTCTTCCTGTGAATCTGAGGCAGGATCAAACTCTAATATAGATTTTGCATCCAGCACCAGCTGATCATAGATTTCAGGTAAAGCATCAAAAAAGCTGTCAGTCTGTACTTCTGCCAGGTCTCTGTCTCCGGTAATGGTATAGATCAGGTCAAAGAGAATCTGATTCAGTTCAGAAAACTCCTTTTCCAGTTGATCTGCATTGCCTGCATTTTGGGACAGAAAAAGAACGTCGTACAGTGTAGTAACAAAAACTTCGGCTTTTACTTTATCAAAGAACCTATGGGCTGTATTCTGCCTGCTGCTGCCAATTCTTTCAATTAAATAATGGAAAGCTTTCATATCCTATTGAATTATGCATGCTGCTACAGTGGAGTTTGATGTTTCATCCACCAAAATTGCAGATCCTGTTTTCTTATTATTAATAAATCTATCATAAACCAGAGGCTGTGCTGTCCGTAAAGTGACCTTTACAATTTCATTAAGCTTGATTTCACCTTCTGCTTTTTCCTGTATAAGGGTATTCACATTGATCTTATAATCCACTTCTTTTACTACTGCCTTTACCAGTCTGCTGTTTTGTTGCAGTAAATATTTGTTGCCTGGCTGCAATGATTTCTGATCGAGCCAGCACAAAAGAACTTCCAGATCTTTTTCGACGGTTGGAACCTGTTCTTCGGTGGTAAAAAGATCACCTCTACTGATATCCAGGTCATGGGTTGTGTGAATCACTGCTGGCTGTCCTTCCACTGCCAGATCCTGTTCTGTTCCATTGATTTCTATTTTAGCAATTTCGGTTGTTAAGCCCGCCGGAAGTATATGAATTTTGTCTCCTTTCCTGAATTGTCCGCTTAGTATTTGTCCGGCATATCCCCTGTAATCATGTAGCTCCTCTGTTTGAGGGCGAATCACATACTGAACCTGAAAACGGCTGCCGGTATTCAGTTCTTCATGAAGGGTAACCTGTTCCAGGTATTCCAATAGAGAGCTTCCTTCATACCAATCTGTTTGAGATGACACGGAAACAATATTATCTCCTTTAAGCGCTGAAATAGGAAAATAACTTACATCTTTCAGGCCGAGACTATCAGCAATCTTTGCGTAATCCGCTTTTATGGTTTCAAAAACCTCTTTTGAATACTCTACCATATCCATTTTATTGATAGCTACAGCAACTTTTTTGAGCTGTAGTAAAGATGCTATAATAGAATGTCGTCTCGTCTGCTCGATGACTCCTTTACGGGCATCGATAAGAATGACCATCAGGTCGGAATTGGAAGCACCGGTAATCATGTTACGGGTATACTGTACATGGCCGGGTGCATCAGCAATAATGAATTTTCTTTTGGGTGTTGAAAAATACCGGTAAGCCACATCAATGGTAATTCCCTGTTCTCTTTCAGCCCTTAAACCATCTGTTAAAAGTGCCAGATCGACACCGTCTTCATTTTTGTTTTTAGAATGCTTTTCGAGTACTTCCAGCTGATCCTGTAAAATACTTTTGCTATCGTATAGCAGTCGTCCGATAAGAGTACTTTTACCATCATCTACGCTTCCTGCTGTTATAAATCTTAAAATATCCATCCGTTGTTTATTATGAGTAATAAGTAATGGGTGATGTGTAATACGGTCAATTTCATTACTTATTGCCTATTATTCATTTTTATTTATTAAAAATAGCCTCCTTTTTTTCGGTCTTCCATTGCTGCTTCCGTTACCCTGTCATCGATTCTGGTTTCTCCACGTTCAGAAATTCTGGTAGCAAGAATTTCTTCGATAACACCATCTATGGTAGCTGCTTCAGACTCTACGGCTACGGTACAGGTCATATCTCCTACTGTACGGTAACGTATTTTTTTTATGGCTACTACATCGTTGGCTTCCAGGGAAGCATGTTGAGAATTGGCAATCCATTGCCCGTTCAGGTCTACTACTTCGCGGTCATGAGAGAAGTATATGGAAGGTAATGCGATCTTTTCCTTGCGGATATAGTTCCAGATATCAAGTTCGGTCCAGTTGCTTATCGGAAATACTCTGACATTCTCCCCTTTCTGAATCTTTCCATTGAAAATATTCCATAATTCCGGGCGTTGTAATTTTGGATCCCATTGTCCGAACTCGTCTCTTACAGAAAATATTCTTTCTTTTGCGCGGGCCTTTTCCTCATCCCTACGTGCACCTCCGATACAGGCATCGAATTCAAATTCTTCAATAGTATCTAATAAGGTATAGGTCTGCAACCAGTTTCGGCTGGGAAATTTACCTTTTGGTTCCGTGAGTTTTCTTTTTGCGATCGTATCTTCTACTTTGCGTACGACTAAATCTACTTCCAGCTGCTGTACAAGCTGATCTCTGAAGCCCAGAACTTCCTGAAAATTGTGTCCGGTATCTACATGAACAAAAGTAAAAGGAATCCGTCCATGGCGAAATGCTTTAGAAGCAAGGTGTGCCAACACAATGCTGTCTTTTCCACCGCTGAATAAAAGTGCAGGCCGTTCAAACTGCCCCGCTACTTCTCTTAATATGTAGATTGATTCGGATTCTAACTGATCCAGATAATTTAAGTGATATACTGACATTTTTTCTTTTTTATTGATGAATATGTAAACCGCATTCTTTTTTATTAGCGTCTTCCCACCACCAGCGGCCTGCTCTGAAATCTTCGCCTTCTTTTATTGCTCTTGTACAGGGTTCACATCCAATACTCACAAATCCTTTTTTATGCAGATGATTATAAGGTAAATGGTAGGCTTTGACATAATCTGTCACCTGTTCCGAAGTCCAGTGAAGCAATGGATGAAATTTGATGATCTGATTATCTTCATCCCACTCTAGTTGGGGCATATTTTGCCTGTTGGCAGAGTGTTCCGATCTCAGGCCGGTGATCCATACCTTATATCCCTGCAATGCTTTTTTCAGGGGATGCACTTTGCGGATTGTGCAACATGCTTTTCTCTGCTCCACCGACTGATAAAAAGAATCAGGTCCGTTTTCAGAGACAAAGTTTTTTATTTCTTCCGTATCAGGATAATATGCTTTGATATTCTTTTTAAAGAAAGCTCTTGTGGCAGTCCATGTTTCATAAGTCTGCTCAAAAAGTCTTCCTGTATCAAGCGTAAAAATATCGATATCCAGGTCTTTAATCAGATGAGTGATCACCTGATCTTCATAACTAAAGCTGGTAGAAAAGATAAGTTTATTTGGAAACGCATCTGTTAGTATCTGTAAAAAATCGGCTTGAACAGACGTTTCAGAAGTTTTTTTCAGTAATTTATCGAATTCTATTTTGAGTCTATTTTCCATTTGCATTGAAATTGTTCTTTGCAAATATATATAAATCCTATTAACTCTACCAAATTAGTAGAGTTTAAAATTAAAAAAAATTATTTCTACTTAAGGAATGAGGTTAAAGTCGCCTCTATCATGCTTTTTCTGGTTTTTTCCCTTACAATAATAAGCTCTTTTCTAAGATAGCAGGTCGCTTCATCCACGCAATCGTCGCAAGGTTCATAGAAATTTAAGGATACGCACGGAGTTAGTGCTATAGGTCCTTCAAAAATACGGTAAAGATCAGCCAGAGTGACATCATCGGGAGATTTAAGCAAATAGTAACCACCGGCTTTCCCTTGCTTACTGTTCACCAGTTTTACGCGTTTCAGCTCCAAAAGAATCTGTTCCAAAAATTTTTTAGGAATATTTTCATCTTGTGCAATAACAGAAGTGGACAGAAAACCCTGATTGTAATTTCTTGCTAATCTGACCATTGCTTTTAAAGCATATTTGCAACGTTTGGACATCATAATGGATGCAATTTATAACATTTTCTCTGATTAATGAAATGTTTTCAGATTGTGTTAGTAAAGGCAAAAAGGCTAAATCGCGGAATTGTTGAACCGTAAAGCTATAAATTCAACGAAAATTTGTCATTTCGATTTCTATGACATTTCCAATTGATTTTGATAAAAAGTTTTGTTTTTAATTAACGAATAAATTCGGTGTATAATTTTGTTTCGTACCGCATTTAAAACAGACATTTTATTTTTACCTTCTGACACTTTTCTTAGATAGTAGACAGCCAAATCATTTTTAAACCGAATAGCGCTCATTGCAGCGAGATGAAGAATTTTTTTTAATTCCTTATCTGCCAGGGGGGATACTTTTGATTTGTACTTCAATGAAGTACCAGATTGATACTCAAATGGCGCTACACCAGCATAGCAGGACATTTCTCTGGCAGATTGTATCTCGGTAAAGCCGTTGGTTTTAATAAGCATGTTAGCAGCCAAAACTTTGCCTACACCTGGTATCGTTTGAATTCGATGATATTGATCTTTCAAGACTTCGTCATTTTCAATAAGATAGAGGATTTTATCTTCAATGAATGAAATCTGTTTGTCTAATAAGGCAATGAAGTCCTTATTGAGTTTTAAAAGGTCTTTATCCTGCATTCCTTTTAGAAGCGACTGGTCTGCTAACTGGGTGAGTAAAGCTGCTCTTATTTTAACACGGAGTCTTCTCTCAGTATTTAAGAGTTTGATTTTTTGTAGTGTTTTACTGCAAGGACTCCAGATACGTAGATCAATATGGTGTTTTTCTAAGAATAAAGCGATTCTTTTACTGTCTATTTTGTCATTCTTATCTCTTACCAGGCCTATACTTCTCTTTATATGAAGTGGATTAATAACATAAACCTTAAATTCAAAAAGGGGTAAAACTTCATAAAGGTGATAATTATAACGGCCAGTATTCTCCATAGCTATCATCACTTGGTGTTCTTTAAATTCTTTAAAAAACTTTTTTAATGCTTTTACCGTGTTTTCTATCGTAAAAAACTGAAAGGTAGAATCAATAAGTACACTAATATCGAGAGTAAGCTTGCTCACATCAATGCCAATAATTACATTTTTCATAAATTTGTTTTTGCATATTAATAAGAAGAGATCTTATCATTAACTCAACTCCTTGATAATGGGTCATTAGCCCGAATTTCTATCTGAGATTGTGATAAGAAAGTGTTTAAGTCTTAATCGAAATATGAGTTTTACTCTAAGACAGGGTTAGTTTACTTAAACACTTTTCTCTTCTTTAATTCTATAAATTTAACTATTTACAAATCTAAAGGACGATAGGAGAAATCTCTTCATATTCTTAACTTCTAAAATAATTCTTAATTTTTTCTCACTCTTTGCTAAGTGGAAACGCCCTTGCGTCTTAAAAACGCTTTATTTTTAAGTCCTTTGCGATTTTGCGTTTAATCATGCTCAGCTACTTTTAACACAAGGATAATCAGAATGCTGTATATTTTTAAACTCTCGCAGATCAAGCGGATTTAGCAGATTTGAATAGCCGACATTCTCTTTGTTGAATGAAACGTCCTTGCCCTTAAAAGTGGATTAGTTTTAAAATCCTTTGTAATCATAATTTTAGGAATTTTCCCTATGTTTTAAGCAGTCTATATTAATTTTTTTCAAGTAGTATTTTCGTTTTCCTAAAAAATGTATTTTTCATAAGACAATAGAAAGCTAAAGAACTATAGTTATTAGGAGATTTGAAATGATAGATTTTTACTCTTTACAATCAAATGATAATAGATATGGAACAAAAAATTAAATTCTTAAGTGTTTCGGGGATGCTTATCATTTTGTTAAGCTGTAAACAATCGATCCAAAATTTTAATTCCCATAGAAGCCCTGTAATAGACAAAAAGGTGGTATATAATGAATCTTTATTTCCGAGTTATAATGCCAATTATACTCCACCCTCGGGAATGAAGACTTTTGAGCTAAGCCAAAACTATCCGAAAACATTGACTATAGAAAGCTATCCCTGGCAAAATATTAATTTTATAGAAGACCCTGAACTCTATATGCAGACAGTTCTAAGTTATTGTCTGGAAGGTAATACGGAAATTGATTTTAGGGGTCAGGAAAACAAAATCAGAAAATGGTATCATGCTCCATGGCTTCATGATGATGGAAAATATTTGAATAATGAATATATAGGAAACGGTCGCGAATATATCCATGGCCTTACAAGAGAGTTTGCAACTCCTAAATATAAAATACATGATCGACAGGATATAGAACTTGAAAACTGGGCAGTAGGGATGTATAATCCTCCCGGAGGATATACGTTAGGTCAGGTTTGGCCGGGACCTAAACAAAACCCGGATCCCCAAAAGGCGAACTTTCCTGAAGGAACGGTAAGTTTTAAATTATTATTTACAGATGCACCTGTAAACAAGATTCCTTTTCTGAAAAACACACTTGAATGGAATGGCAACATCTATTTATGCAACCCTAATACCGATTGTAGTAATGTCATAAGAAGGGATCGTACCGTTCGCCTGTTACAAATAGATATAGCGGTCAAAGATAAAAGAGCGTTAAAGACGGGCTGGGTGTATGGGACTTTTATATATGATGGCTTACATACAGGAAAGACTATTTGGGAGAGAATGGTTCCGGTAGGATTAAGCTGGGGAAATGATTCTAATATAGCTAAAGATATACATCGTGATGGAGCATTTATTAATCATGAATTAAAAGAATCGTTTATCAATGCCTCGCTGATACATCCGGAAGGAAAAAATAATAAGTCTACTTATCTGCGCTATCACGGATTGGGAGGCAGGCTCAACGGACCAATTGACAATCCTTTATCTTCATGTATTTCGTGCCACGGTAACGCAGCTGTGAACGATCAGGGACATACTTTACCGCTGGGAGATTTTAAAGCAGGTATCACAAGATCCAACTACCCTTTTGAATCATTCCAACAATTTTTTGCAGATATCGCTCCGGGTGCGAATGTAATACAACATAAAGGTGAGGCGTATATAACAACAGATTATTCTTTGCAAATTTCTAATGGAATTAAAAATTATTATGCGAATAAAAGAGCTTTGAATAGCAGAGCGAAGTGAAAAGCCGTTTGCCATTATCTGTATCCTAATATTGAGCTACTTTTTAACACAAGGATAAATTTATCAAAGAGTTGCTTCGCTTATGGAGTTTATGTTACCTTACTATGTTGAGATTCCTTCATTCCGCTTCGCTCCATTTCTGAAATCGAAGATTAGACGAAGTCAATGACAAATTGGGATGGTGAAAGTTATCTCTTCTTTGCTGAGAGAAACGCCTTTGCGCCTTAAAATGCATTGCTTTTAAAATCCTTTGTGTCTTTGTGTTTAATTTTAACCAAATTTAAAATAAGCTACCTCACCGTTTTCCCGTACCAGGTTTTCTATTCGGATGAATCCATTTTTTACAAGCACTTTTTGTGATCCTATATTGTGTAGGTCGGTTATTGCAATAATATCTTGATGATTATCTAATGAAAGACAATAGTCTACCAGAGCTTTACATACGACAGTAGCAACTCCTTTTCCCCAATAGTTTTCACTTAAAACGTATCCTATTTCTGTTTGGTTAAGATTATCAGCAAAGATTCTGACTACACACATTCCTATAAAATCATTATTCTGTGCATTAAATATGCCCCATCTGCCTAAGGAGCCTTCCTGATAATCAGCCAATGCTTTGGCAAACATTTCTTTATATTCTTCAGGGCTTTTGTAAGGTAGAAAGCTGGTAACATTTTCATTTTCAAAAAGGGATAAGAATAAATCGAGTTCCTGGGGGGCAAATTCCCGTATGATAATGGTATCGTTTTTATAGTACATAAGAATAATTTGCGTTTGAAATTGATGAATAAAATTACGTAAATAAACTCACAATTGCCGGTAAAATATGATAATATTCGTTATAAAGCAAAAATGGGCTTAAAAAATTAAGCCCATATTTTATTCAACAAGTGAATAATAGCGTTTGATCCTATTTTTTAATGAATTTTTGGGAAGATTTCCCTAAAGAAGTTTCAATATCAATTAAATAAGTTCCGCTTAGGAAGTTTTTAACATCAACCTTATCACCAATAACTTTAGCTTTCATTTTTCTTCCAAGCATGTCGTAAACAGAAATTGATTTAATTTTCCCTTTTGTTTTAATATTCAATACATCAGAAACTGGATTTGGATAGATGGATGTTTCTGAGTTTGTTGTATCAACGTCTGAAGCGGATAATGAAGTGGATAATGATGATGTACAAGGCGTTGTAATACTGCCATATGGTTGTGTATTATATCCAAACTCAGTTACAGAATAATTTGAACCATTGGCCCCAACAATCAGTTTGAAATAGCCGTTAATATTGTAACCTTCGAATTGGTTTCTAAAGCCAACATAAGCGGTTTTGCCAGACCAGGTAGTGTATGTAGGGGTGTACACGTCAAGTTGTCCAGGAGTACCAGTTGGATAACCTATATTATTTGCATTACTTATAGTGGTACAAGACGGAATTAAACTAATATTTCTTGTCCCTACCCCACATACTAATCCTTTCCAATAGGTTTCCAATTTTAATTGATTTGCGCCATAGTACCAAGCACCATAGCCTGCATCATCACTAAGCTCCGGGTTAATGATAAAATATTTCCAAGGTGCTCCGGAGTTGGTTGTTACTGCAGTTGGTGTTGGATTGGCATAACTTTCCAGAGGAGTTCCTGTAACTATTTTATAGGGATCTTTGTAAGAAAAAGTTAATGCCAAAGATGTAGTTGATCCTAATGAAGTTAAGCCTCCTGTTATAGCCGGATTTAGGAATGTAATTGATGAATTCAGGACCTGACTTTTAGGATGACTGGTTGCCGCACCATTTATGGTAAGTGTAGCAGTAGAAGGGCTTGTAACTGTTATAGTTGCTGTTTGTCCTGCTGGCAATGAAGAAGTGAAATGTGTTCCTGCAATAAGAGTTGTTCCATTCGATACGGCAAATGTTGCTCCGTTTAGGGTAATGGTTGATGTAGGAGCAGATGCTACTGTTCCATCTAATGACACGGCTCCATTATTGTTTAAGTTCTCTGTAAAGGTACTGTTGCTAAGAGTTAATTTAGGTGGAGTATTGGCAACTCCGGTTGCGGCTAAGTTGGCAGGCTGCCATAAATTTATTCTTGACGGGTGATTTAATGCGGCTAACATTCTATTAACTTGTCCATTCGTAAACATTTTATAACAACCAGCGGAACCATTGTATCCCATATAGTTTTCAACGTTCACTTTTTGTCCAAGACAATTGTTTCCAGCTGTACATCCTAATCCAGAAGAATTATTTTCTACAGGGGTGTCAGCAACTCCGTCACCATCATTACTAGGGTTCGCAGTTGAACAAAGAACATTGAACGTGTGTTGAAGATTTAACCAATGCCCAAATTCGTGAGTGAATGTATCAGAAAACTCGTTTGAAGCCACAGTTCCTGCAGCATCATATATATAACGGCCATTATAAACAACTCTTGCTGTATTTACTGAAGCCATGTATGAATCCGGATACCAGGCAACTCCCGATTGATATAAATCTTTATTAGCATATAGATCATTTTGTATATACACATTCATATACTTTGTATTATCCCATGCATCTGCGCCAATTTGTGCATCATATCCGCCTCCGTTGCCATATCCACTTTTGAAAGGGTGAAATACTACTCCGCTTGTTGCTTTTCCGGTTGGGTCAATTTTAGCTAAGCGGAATTCAATACTTAATGTGCCCCTAATAGGCTGGAAGTAAGAATCTATAGTGTTTGAATCAGTATTAGTTCCATTGAAATTTAAGTTGATTTGTTGCAGCAAGTCAACTACTTTTTGGTAATTTACTTTTACATTACTCTGAGATTCTCCATACACATGAAAAACTACAGGTATGATATAGGTTGGAGCGTTGACCTTTTTATTCAATGGAGTTTTGTTTGATTCCATTTTTTTTACAAAATCTTTGGTGAATTTTTCAAAATTTTCATATTCAGCTTTAGATTCAGGGTGCAGTTCAAAATGTTTTTTCATCATTTCATCTGCTTTACACTCATGAGGTCTATTTTCTTGAGCAAAACCTATTATTGGAAATAGGGACATAAGTAATAATGTTTTAATTTTCATGATTTTTTGGATTTGTATGTTAATAATTTATTTGAATAATCAAATTGTTTTGGGCTTAATCAACCTATTTAATTTGATCTAGAATGATTTTTGTCTGTAAATTTTGATAGTCGATATCTCCCATGCTTTTGTATACAACTTTGCCATCCTTTATAATAAAGTTCTGTGGGATAATGCTTATCCCATGATTGCTAATTTTCTGGAAACTCTTTCTTTAAAAAAGTTTAAACAGGTTCAAATAATAATTTTGTGTGTTATGTGATGTTTATTTAACTAAATCTTTCAGGATTAAAGATTCTGATATCAACAGTGGGTTTCTCTTCATTAGCAATTTCAGACACTGTTTTTCCGAAAACAGGTCCAAGACTTAAGCCCATCATTCCGCCACCGCCTGCAATAATCAGATTTTTTAGTCTGGAGGATTGTCCTAAATAAGGAAGGCCATCCGGTGCACAGGGCCTGTATCCAAACCATATTTCAGATTCTTTAGGCAATTTTACCTGAAAATCAGGCATATATTTGGGAATAGAGTTTACAATCCCTTCTACTCTTTTCATATTCACCTTATCATGATGGGAAGCCAGTTCCATAGTTCCTCCAAAACGGATCTGCCCGTTCATAGGGGTTACTGCTACTCTGGCTTCCAGTAATAATGCGGCATGTTCTAATGTACTAGTTGGATTTTCAGGACTATGCATGAATGAATACCCTTTTCCGGGCATGAGCTGAATCTTAATTCCAGCTTTTTGGGCAAGCTCAGGTAAAAATGAACCACCGGTTATAATAACACGATCAGCCAAAAACTTCTTACCGTTGGCGATTACTGCTTTAATAGTGTCTCCAGTGATTTCATAGGCTGTTACTTTATGGTGTGTATGAAAGAGGACTCCGTTATTTTTAAGATAAGAGATCATTTGCTTCATCAACTTTATTGGATTCATATGGCCATCACATTGGTAATTGATTCCTCCTATGACCTCCAGTTGGGTATTGGGTTCCAGCTCCTGAATTCCTTTTTTATCCAGAATATCAACAGGCAATCCTAAACTGATGGCTTTATGGGCTAGCTCTGTTTCTTCTTCGGCAACTTTTTCGGTTTTATAAAGCATCAGGATTCCGTTTTGATTTAATTCGAAATCAAATTCTTCTTTTCCTGCAATTTCATTGTAAAGGCTGCTACTTGCGAGATTAAGATCTCTGATTGCCTGTGCAGAACGGTCTACATGTTTTTGATTGGAATGTTTCAGAAATTTTAATCCCCAGGATAAAAGTTGGGTACTCAGCGATGGCTTTACATAAAACGGACTTTTACTGTCGAACATCCAACGGATTCCCTGTGCAACAACTCCGGGAGCAGCCAAAGGGGTAAAATGGCTGGGTACAATCATGCCTGCATTGCCATAAGAGCAATTATTGCGAAGGTCATTCTGCTCCAGAATTTCTACCTGCCAGCCTTTTTCCAAAAGGTAATAGGCTGAACTTAGCCCTGCGATGCCTGCACCTATAATGAGTGCTTTGCCTTTATTTTGTGTCATAAATTTATTACAGAATTTACATTACCTGAAATCCCTGCCAATAAGGATCTTCATCATCAATAATAATCTGGTTGTAGCCGGTAATTCTAGCCCAGCCTTCTACTGACGGGATAATAGCCGGTTTACCATCAACGGCAGCTGTTCCTTCAATTCTTCCGATAAACTGAGATCCGATATAACTTTCATGGATGAACTCTTCGCCTTCTTTTAATTTACCTTTTGCGTACCATTGAGCCATTCTTGCTGAAGTTCCTGTTCCACAAGGAGAACGGTCTAAGGCATTTTCACCTACTAATACGGCATTCCTTCCGCTGGCTTTAGGATCTGTAGGAGTTCCCGTCCATTGAATATGGCTTAAACCTGAAATATGTTCGTTTTCAGGATGAATGAACTCATATTTTTCATTAAGCAAGCTTCTGATGATCTTTCCATAGTGAATAAGCTGACTCGCGGTAAAATCAGAAATATCTCTAAAGTTTTCCTGAGGATCAATGATGGCGTAAAAGTTTCCACCATAGGCCACATCAGCCTTTATGACTCCAAGATCCGGGCATTCTACTTCAAGGTTTTCAGCATACAGAAAAGATTTTACATTGGTCAATTTTACCGATTTTACTTTCTTCCCTTCCTGGATATAATCTATAAGGATAAGTCCTGCAGGGGTTTCCAATCGTAGTTTTCCCGGAATTTTAGGAATAACCAAGCCTTCTTCTATGGCAATGGTAACTGTTCCTATGGTGCCGTGCCCGCACATCGGAAGGCAGCCACTGGTTTCAATATATAAAACTCCGATGTCATTTTCTTCATCAATAGGTGGGTAAAGAATACTTCCGCTCATCATATCATGGCCGCGGGGTTCAAACATTAATCCTTTTCGGATCCAGTCATATTCTTTCATAAAGTGAAGCCTGCGCTCCATCATGGAATTTCCTTTCAAAATAGGTCCTCCACCCGCAACAAGACGTACAGGGCAGCCACAAGTATGCGAGTCTATGCAAAAAAATGTTCTGTTCATACGGTTTCTAGTTTTAATGATTTTACATTCACTTCCCCATCTACGATTCTGCTGATCTGCAATGGGTTTTCATTCTTCAGTTCTTCCGGTAAGAATTCATCCGGCCAGTTCTGAAAAGAAATGGGGCGAACAAATCGTTTCACGGCATCCGGACCTACGGAAGTAAAACGGGAATCTGTGGTAGATGGGAACGGCCCTCCGTGTTGCATGGCATACACCACTTCCACTCCGGTAGGTATTCCGTTGAATAAGAGTCTTCCACATTTATCTTTCAAAAGATGAATCAGTTCAGCGTTTTCATGGACATCATCTGAAGTGGCTGCAACAGTAATGGTTAACTGTCCTTTTAGGTTTTGAGCGATCTGTATAAGTTCCTCTTTGCTTTCACAAGTGACAATAATTCCAAAAGGTCCGAAGACTTCTTCGCTCAGCACAGGATTATTGAGAAAACTTTGTGCATTGGTTTTTATAATCGTAGCATTTCCTTTCCCTTCTTCTGCTTCCGTTGTAGCAATGACTTCAATACCCGGCTGACTTATTGCATTGGATGTATGCTTTGCAAAGTTTTCATATATGCCATTGTGCAGCATATTGGCAGGTATAATTTCATGAATTTCATTTTTTAATGCAGAAATAAAGCGATCCAGAGATGGTCCTTTAACAGCAATAAATACTCCTGGATTGGTACAGAACTGTCCTACTCCTAATGTTAATGAACTTATATATTCTTTAGCTAAAACTTCTGCTTTATTTTCCATCAAGTGTTGAAGGGCAAATACAGGATTAATGCTTCCCATTTCTGCAAATACAGGAATAGGATTTTCTCGACGATTGGCTATATCAAATAAGGCTTTTCCTCCACTGTATGAACCCGTAAATGCTACGGCATGAATATCTTTGTGCTGCGCTAAATAAACTCCTGTTTCATAAGAGGTTCCGGTAATATGGCTGAAGATCCCTTCAGGCCATCCAAATTCTTTTACGGCATTGGTGATAGCATCAGCCATCATCTGGGAGGTCTTAGGATGGGCAGGATGGGCTTTTACAATAACCGGGCAGCCTGCTCCTATAGCACTTGCCGTATCACCTCCTGCTGTGGAAAAAGCAAAAGGAAAATTACTGGCTCCAAAAACTACAACAGATCCTAATCCTATATTGTATTTTCTGAGATCTCCTTTCTGCTTTTCAGGTTGGGGAAGATCAATTCTCGGCTCAATGTAGATCCCCGAAGCTACTGCTTTTGCATAACTTCTCCATTGACCTATTGTTCTGGCTTTTTCACCGGTAAGTCTTGTCTGAGGTAATGAAGTTTCAGCATGAGCAGTCGTTAAAAGTTCTTCTCCTAAAGCTTCAATTTTATCGGCAACAGCATTCATGAATACTGCCCGTTGTTTTATCGTTGTACTTTTTAGGAACTGATATGCTTCGGAAGCCATCTGAACCCTTATCTCAATGTTTTCTTTTGATGTTTCTTCAATCATAGCTTTTGTTTTGGTGTTAATCTAATACTGGGCGATTTGTTCTGCCTTCTTCAATTATTTTATTGACTCTTTCAGCTTCTTCACCCTGAAGTTCAAGACGTGGTGCTCTTACATAAGGATTACTGATTCCTTCAGTGGTAGCAGCCAGTTTGATATACTGAATAAGCTTTGGATGAATATCTAACTCTAATAATGGCATAAACCATCTGTAAATGGCTACTGCTTTATCATATTCCCCTGTTTTGGCATAATTATACATGGCCATTGTTTCATGAGGGAAAGCGTCTACAAGTCCTGCTACCAATCCATCAGCACCAAGCATCAGCGTTTCAAGGCAGATAGTATCTACTCCACCCAGAATTTTAATCCTTTTTCCAAAACGGTTAATCATTCTGGTTACGTTGGCCAGATCTCTGGTGGACTCTTTAACCGCCTGAATAGTTGGACATTCAATAAGCTCATCAAACATTTCCAGGGTTACATAAATTCCATAATCAACAGGGTTGTTATAGATAAGGATAGGAAGGTCTGTAGCTGTGGCAACGGCTTTGAAGTATTCTATCACTTCACGACTATCGGCTTTATAACGCATTGGGGGAAGAAGCATTAATCCATCAGCTCCCAGTTCTTTTGCTTTTTGGGCAAAGTTTATGGCATTTTTGGTTGTATTTTCAGAAAGGTTAAGGATAACAGGAATTCTGCCCTGTGTAATCTTTTTGGCATATTGAAGAAGTTCAAATTTTTCTTCGGTTTCCAGTGCACTGGCTTCTCCTAATGTTCCGGCAAGGATAATACCATGAACTCCGGCTTTAATCTGGGCTTCTGTATTAACAGCAAACATTTCAAAATCAATCTTTCCTTCCTTCGTAAAAGGAGTTAATACAGCAGGATAAATCCCTTCCCAGTTTAGTTTTGTACTCATATCAAATAATATTTATTCAAAACTAGGTGAATTTTAAAATGATAAATGTTAATATTTTAATAGATTTTAACCGTATTTTAACATGTAGCTATTCGTGGTCAAAAGTAGCTTCTTTATAATGCTTCAGGTATTCTTTGGGTGAATATTTCATAATAGATTTAAAAACCCGGTTGAAATTGGTTAAGCTATTGAATCCACTGTTGAAGGCAACGGAAGAAATGCTGTACATACTGCTTGAGGTTAATAATCTACAGGCTCTTTGTACTCTTAACTCATTAAGATATTTAATATAAGTAATCCTGGTGCGCTTTTTAAAGGATCTGCAGAATGCCTGAGGGGTCATACAAGCTTCTTTAGCAATGGCATCAAGAGTTAATTTTTGTTGGGTAAAGTTTTTCTTAATATAATTTTGGGCATCTATAATTCTCTGGTCATTATCTGAAATATGATTAGGCAGATTTTTTTCTGAAGATAAAGGAATATGCAAATGTCTGTTTTGCATCAGGTGGTTGAGAATCTTTATAAAACCTATGATTTGCTCTATGCCTTGAGTCTTTTGTAATCCTGCCATGCTTTCTCCTACACTTGATTTTAATTTGGGGGCGACCTGAAACCCTACTTTTGAATGTTCAATGAAGTTTTTAAGTTCTTCAAATTCCGGTAAGTCAAAAAAAGCGGATATTTTTTTATCAGGATCAAAGAAAATGGAAATAGCATGAACTTTTTGCTTTTCATTTTCTGCAAAATCTCCTTTGAACACATGCGACTGATTGGCTCCCAAATAGAAGATATCTCCGGGCTCAAAGGTAAAAAGGTTCTGTTCTATGGCAAGAGTACCATGCCCCTTAAGGATCCACATAATCTGTGTTTCCGTATGCCGATGGAAATAAGGATAAAAATTGGGCATTATATCTTCCTGAATACGGATACTTTTATTGGTGTCGGCAGGGACTGAGAATTGAAGACTTTTCATACAATCAATACTTTAGGCAGTGAATGAGCAGAGGTGTTAAAATATTGTTGAATTTAAGTAAAATATGAACATTAAATATGATATTAAAATACAATCTTTACATTTCTATTATTTTAATGAATAAAGGCCTTAAAATAGTACAAAATCGTAACTTTAAACTTTTAAAATAAAAACTATTCATAAATATATGTTTTCAGTACAAACTTATCAAGACAGAAGAGCTGTATTGCAAAGCAATGTAGCGGGTGGAATTCTATTGTTTTTAGGAAATATAGAAAACCCTGTAAATTTTGAGCATAACCCTTATTATTTCCGTCAGGACAGTACCTTCCTGTATTATTTGGGGATCCAGGAACCGAAAATTGCTGCTATTATTGATATCGATGAAAATAAGACTATTGTTTTCGGAGATGAATTAAGTATCGATGATATTGTATGGATGGGCAGACAGGAAACTTTGAAAGAAAAAAGTTTAAAATCCGGGGTTCAGGAAACTTTACCATATGATGAGCTTTCAACATACGTACGAAAGGCGCAAGACTCCGGTAGAAAAGTACATTATCTTCCTCCCTATCAGTCTTCGAATAAAATCCTGTTGAGTGATCTTCTGGGCATTAAAATAGCAGAGCTACAACCTTCTGTTGAAATGATCAAGGCAGTTGTAAAACAACGTTCAGTAAAAGAAGCTCAGGAAATTGTACAGATAGAACAGGCTGTTAATGTATCCAATGAAATGCATTTGCTGGCTATGCGTATAGCTAAGCCGGGTGTTAAAGAATATGAAATAGCAAATGCTATTCAACATCTTGCAGGAAATAAAGAGTGCCCAATGTCCTACCCTCCTATTGTTACGATTAACGGAGGTATACTTCATAATCATTATCGTCTTAATACCCTTAAAAACGGGGATCTTTTCCTAAATGATTCCGGAGCTGAAACGGCTATGGGATATGCAGGTGACTTAACACGGACCTTCCCCGTCAGTAATGCTTTTAGTACCAAGCAAAAAGAAATATATGAAATCGTCCTGAATGCTTTTGAGAATGCCCAGCGCCTTTTAAGACCGGGTATTCCATTTAAGGATATTCATCTGAAAGCTTCACAGCATCTGGTAGAAGGACTTATTGATTTAGGGCTCATGAAGGGAAATTCTGAGGAAGCTGTAAAAAATAATGCCCATACTTTATTTTTCCAATGTGGCCTGGGGCATATGATGGGACTCGATGTTCATGACATGGAAGATCTTGGAGAGCAATATGTAGGATATACTGAAGGAGAACCAAAAGATACTCAAACATTCGGGCTTAAATCTTTACGTTTAGGCAAGTCTTTAGAATCGGGATTTGTAGTAACCGTTGAGCCGGGTATTTATATAATTCCTGAACTAATCGATATATGGCAAGCTGAAAATAAAAATGCTGACTTTATCAATTATGATCGTGTCAATGAGTACCGGGATTTTGGAGGGGTGCGAATTGAAGATGATTTCCTGATCACAAGTGATGGATACCGGCTTTTAGGAAATGGATTGATTAAAACCGTTGAGGAAATTGAAAATTACAGAACAGAACATTTAGCTTAATCAAATACTTTATATGAGAAACATAAAAAAACTAGTTAAAATTGCGTTATGTTTCCTGTGCCTGTCGCCGCTTGCTGCACAAAAAGCACAATGGACACCTGATGGCAATGCCTATTATTCATTTACTAAAAACGGGATCGAAATTGTCAATCTATTGAGTCCCGGAAAAAATCAGACTTTTTTAAGTCCTAGTGAATTAATTCCCTCCAGAAGTTCTGAAGCCTTAGATGTTCAGAGCTTTCAAGTATCCCCTGATGCAAAAAGTTTACTCCTGTTTGCCAATACCCAGAAAGTATGGCGGGACAATACACGGGGAGATTACTGGATTTTTGATAAAAATACAAAAAAGCTTACCCAGCTGGGGAAAGGTTTACCGGCTGAATCATTAATGTTTGCTAAGTTTTCTCCGGATGGGAAAAAAGTAGCTTATGTGTCTAAACATAACATTTATATTGAAGATCTTTCAAGCAATAAGTTCAACAAAATCACTACTGATGGAACGGAGAGAATCATTAACGGTACTTTTGACTGGGCTTATGAAGAAGAGTTTGGGACTCAGGATGGTTTCAGATGGTCTCCGGACGGAAGTAAAATTGCTTACTGGAAATTGGATGCACGGGGAACTAAAAACTTCCTGATGATTAATAATACGGATAGCTTGTATTCATTTACCATTCCGGTAGAATATCCTAAAGTTGGCGAGAACCCTTCGGGTTGCAGTATCTGGCTATATGATTTGGCTACCCAATCTTCAAAAAAGGCTAACATAACAGGAGATGAGGTACAGCACTATGTTCCGAGAATGGAATGGGTATTGGATTCCAAATCTATTATTCTTCAGCAATTGAACAGAAAGCAGAATGAAAGTAAAATTATAATCGCAGATGCCAGCTCGGGAGCCAGTAAAACGATTTATACCGAAACCGATCCTGCATGGATTGATATAAAATCACGATGGAATGATAATGATCCTAGTGGATGGGACTGGATTAATAACGGAAAAGAATTCCTGTGGCTTTCTGAAAAAGATGGATGGAGACATATTTATAAAATAGATTTAAACGGAAAAGAAACACTGATTACAAAAGATGCTTTTGATGTTATAAAACCGGAATTTTTTGATATTCCGAATAAACTTATTTATTTCATAGCTTCCCCAAAGAATGCTACTCAGGAGTATTTATATAAAGTAAGCCTGAATGGTGGCAAGGCAGAAAGGGTTACTCCCGAAGCTTACCCGGGCTCTAATGCTTATACTATTTCACCCAATGGAAAATTGGCTATGTTTAATAACAGCAGTGTGAATGGACACTCTATCGGAAGTGTTATATCACTTCCGGATCATAAAGAACTGGTAGTGGCAAAAAATACTGCAAAAGCAGACCCTGCTAAGTCTAAAGCAGAGTTTTTCCAGATCACTACACAAGACGGCGTTACTATGGATGGATGGGTGGTAAAACCTAAGAATTTTGATCCTAATAAAAAATATCCTATTGTTTTCACTGTGTATGGAGAGCCAGGAGCACAAACGGTAACAGACAACTTCTATACAGGCTGGAACAGTTTGTATATAGGTGATATGGCTCAGGACGGTTATTTATATGTTTCTCTTGAAAACCGTGGGACACCAGCACCCAGAGGACGTGAGTGGAGAAAGTCTGTTTATCGTAAAATAGGACAGCTTAATATTCGAGATCAGGCAATGGGAGCAAAAGCTTTATTTGCCAAATGGCCTTACGCAGATACTTCCAGAGTTGCAGTATGGGGCTGGAGCGGTGGTGGATCTTCCACACTGAATCTTTTGGGGCAGTATCCGGATATTTACCAAACGGGAATAGCCATTGCTCCGGTAGCTAACCAGCTGTTCTATGACAATATTTATCAGGAAAGGTATATGGGACTTCCACAAGAAAACAGAGAGGATTTTGTCAATGGTTCTCCCCTGGCTTATGCCAAAAATCTGAAAGGAAATCTCTTATTGGTTCATGGAACCGGAGATGATAATGTACACTACCAGAATACGGAAGCGTATATTAATGAATTGGTAAAATACAATAAACAGTTCCAGTTGATGTCTTATCCTAACAGAACACACTCCATTAGTGAAGGAGAAGGAACGTCACTCCATCTGGCTACGATGTTTACCAAATATTTGAAAGAGCATTGTCCTCCAGGAGGAAGATAATACATAAAAAAATCCCACATGATTGTGGGATTTTTTTATGTAGTTTAGCTAGCCTAGCATCTTATAGGGATTGTAATTTTCGCTACCTTTGATTGGTATGAAAAATAAACAAGCTAACGTGAAGCTCTCGTACTCTTATTATCAAAATCAGGATGTTGTTTTTTTAGCCAAAGATCTTTTGGGAAAAGTACTTTTCACACAGATCGATGGTAAAGTGACAGCTGGGATTATTGTAGAAACGGAAGCTTATTTTGGGGTTATTGATAAGGCGTCTCATGCCTATGGCGGACGAAGAACAGATAGAACCGAAACATTGTATAGCCAGGGTGGAATTTCTTATGTCTATTTATGCTATGGCATCCATCATCTCTTTAATATTGTAAGTTCAGTACAGGATGAGCCTCATGCTGTATTGATTAGAGCTATTGAGCCATTAGTGGGAAAGGAAATCATGGAATCCAGACGAAAGATGCCTGTTACTAAACCCGCAATTTCATCAGGCCCGGGTTCTGCTGCTAAAGCATTGGGAATTGACCGGTCTTTTAATAAAAAAGATCTAACGGGAGAGGAAATCTGGATTGAAGATCGTAAAATCAGATATACCTCTGATGAGGTTATAGCAGGTCCTCGTATCGGAGTGGCTTATGCTCAGGAAGATGCCCTTCTCCCCTGGCGCTTTTTTGTTAAGGGTAATACATACGTAAGCAAGCCGAATAAAGGTTAACTACAGATATTATATTTCACGATTGAATTGCTGCATATAATTCTGAATACGAGCTCACAAGATCATCCAGAGTAAAGCCACGGTTTAAACCACTCGGATTAGGGAGGATCCAAACCTTGGCACCACAAAAGTCTTCGGGCTGTTTTCCCCATACAAGTTGCTTTTTACCTGAAAAAGCCTGATACGCTGCTTTTCCCAGAAAAGCAATATATTGAGGTTTGAATTCTGTGATTTTAGCTTTAAAGGTTTCAAGAGATTGGTCAAATTCTTCTTTTGAAAGCTCATCTGCACGGGACGTTGCCCTTGCTACTGCAGTGGTGAGGCCATATCCGAAATCCAAAATGGTTGACCCATTGACTGGTTCGATCTGATGAGGTGTAAAACCGGCCTGGTGAAGGACTTTCCAAAAACGATTGCTTCTCCCTGAAAAATGAAGTCCATCTCCTGCGGATTTTAAACCCGGATTGATTCCGCAAAAGATAACGTTCAGGTCTTTTGCTATAATATCTATCAGCATTGTTAGAACTGTATGTTAATTGTTTGTTTATAGCAATTTATAAAAATTTAATGGGTTCTGGGCTATCTCTTTATATTAAGATTGATGTAAAAAATCATCATACTTCTATAGTTCAGAGATTTCATCTTGGAAAATGGACACTTCAGTATCCAATTTGGTCAGGTCATCAGATTTACTTTAATAAAATCATTATTTAATAATAATTTTACCATACAATTGATTGCTGTACGCTTAGTTACTCATAGTTTTCAGTTTTTATAAATTGCAGCATGGATTAAGAACCAATAAAAATCTTTTGTACAGTAGTAAATTCCTTGTAGGCCTAAAGGCCAATTGTAAACTTAATCGTGTTGAATAGGATTGGTATGTTTCCAGTCCTATTTTTTAAATTAAGAATAATAAAATATCGGATCATATGAATTGGATTGCTTTAATTATTGCCGGAATTTTTGAAATTGGCTGGCCGTTAGGAATTAAAATGGCACAACAGCCTGGGTATAGTAAATTTGTCTGGATTCTTTTTGCTGTCGCATGTATGGCAATGAGTGGCGGATTTCTTTGGTATTCTCAGAAGACGATTCCTATTGGTACAGCATATGCTGTCTGGACAGGAATTGGTGCAGTAGGTACCCTTTTAGTAGGTATTATGTTTTTTAATGACTCTGCCAATATACTCAGACTCATGTCCGCATTATTGATTGTCGTGGGAATAGTGGGACTGAAAATATTTTAGAAATACATAATCTTATTATTTATTGATTCTTCAGCTGAATCCATACTGGAGCATGGTCACTACTCTTTTCCCAACCCCGGACATGACTATCAACGCCACCGGATTCCAGCTTTGGAATAAGGTAAGGGCTCAGTAAAATATGGTCAAGCCTGATACCGGCATTGCGTTCGTATGCTTTGTATAAATAATCCCAGAAAGTATAGATTTTTTCCTCAGGATATAATGACCTGATAGAATCCAGCCAGCCCTTTTTTAAAAATTCCTGATATGCTTTCCTTACTTCAATTCGATAAAGAGCATCATTTTCCCAGCGTTCAGGCTTATAAACATCGAGCGGGCCTGGAATAATATTAAAGTCTCCAATCAGGATGGCGGGAAGCTCCATTTTGATTAGCTCATTGGTTCGTTTCTTTAGACGTTTGATCCACTCCAGTTTATAATCAAATTTTGGTCCCGGATAAGGATTGCCATTAGGGACATAAAAACAGCATATGACAATTTGATTGATAATAGCTTCTATGTAACGGCTTTGAATATCTTCAGGATCTCCCGGAAGGGCATTCTGAACTTCTGTAATGTCATATTTTGAGAGTATGGCGACACCATTCCAGCTTTTTTGACCACGCCATATAGCCTGATAACCGGCAGCATTAATTTCATTTATGGGGAATCGCTCTTGTGGCGCTTTTAGTTCCTGGAGACAGACAATATCAGGCTTGCTTTCTTTTAACCACTGAAGCAAAACCGGCAACCTTCCGTTCACACCATTGACATTATATGTTGCTATTTTCATATCAGTATTATTAAGTGGTTGTATACTAGAAATATGGGGCAATAATTATTCCATAAAGATGGTTTAAATCTTATTGAAAAATCATATTAAACAATATAATGGAGATCTAAAGTAATTTGATATTCAATACCTTAAAAATACCGCGTAGTGGCTTTCATCATTATTTTACTGGCTGATCAGAGAAAAAGTATAAAACATTTCTGCTCCTATTTGTAAACTTCTTTCTTTGTAAGTTATTGTCTGCTCAGGAGTATGATCGGATATTTTCGGATCTTCATATGTTATTGGAATGCGTACTTCTGCTCCGAAAACCAAAGGGCATTCTCCATCTGCTTGTGTGCATGTCATTACAGCAACAAAACCATTAGCAGGATTAAATGGATCATTGTATTTTTTTGAAAAACCTATGATAGGAAGCGAATTTTCATCGTATCTTATAGCATAAACAGGGTTTTCGAAATCAGAAATTTTTTGAATAGAAAATCCCTGTTCATCCAATACATGAAGGACTGCAGGGAATATTGATGTTTCTTCTGTCCCTCCTGAATAGCATGCTATACTCGGGATATTAAAATAAGCAGCTGCCATTTGTGCCCAAATCTGTGACAGCTGACTTCTCCTTGAGTTGTGCGTACAGATAAAATGAAGGTTGATCAGCTTTTTATCTGTAAGTTTATTTTGAATGAATTCAGCCAATGGTCTGAGTATAGCCTTCCTTTCTTCGGTGATTTCTACATTTTGCAGTAATTCTATTGTCTGTTGGAGTTTGGTGAACATCATTAATTAGTTTATTTAGCAGCATCCGGAATCCGGAGAACAGCATGAGTTCTGACAACGGGAGCTTTTGTTTTTCCTCGGGAATACCACAAGCTTCTCCGGCTAGGCAGGCTGTTGTTTTGTTCTTAAGTATAAAGGTCTTTCCATTGAAATCCAGATCGTATTTACCAATTGTATTGTCTTGATATTCAACCTCAATCTCTTCATCTTCGATTCCCAATTGTTCCTCAGATAGTTTGATAATACTTAAAAGTTTGGATGGCTTTAATCTGTGTTCAAAATCATTGGCATTCCATAGCTGGAAATTGATGACTTTTTCATTCCGTATTGTTCCTCCGCAGTCGATGAAAAGCTTTGTTATTGTCCCTACTTCAGTAACGTGGAAGTGTTCAGGAACGAAGTGACCATTTTCTAATTGAAATTCAACATTAGTCAATGTGGGTAAAATTTTTTTGATCTCAGATAATCTCATGTTCTTATTTTATTTGTTTATTGCAATATTACGATGGTTTGATTTAAAAAAAATGCATCAGCAGCATTTTTGGATGGTAGTAGTGGAAATTATTTTTGAAAAGTATTCTTTTAAGATCTCAAAAGTTTTTTCATCAATACAGTAACAAATTGAAGTTCCTTCAATACTTCCTTTAATTAATCCGGCATTCTTTAACTCTTTTAAGTGTTGGGAAACAGTAGCCTGAGCCAAAGGAAGTTCATTGACAATGTCTCCACAAATGCAAGTATTCACTTTTAGTAAATATTCGATAATAGCAACTCTGGCTGGATGTCCCAGTGCTTTAGCAATACCTGCTATTTTATTTTGCTGCTCTGTAAAATGATCCGTTTTGGTTGCTCCCATTGCTTTATTTTATATCGCAATATTACGATAAATAATGAAAATAACCAAAAAACTATTAATGATATAACTTTTGAGGAAATGGATGGATTAGAAACTAACACTTTTTTATTAGCATTTTGTCTTATCAGAAGTCCAGCCAATCTTTAAAATAGGATGATTTTTCTTTACTGGCAAAAATCTCCAGTTCCGGATTATTTTTCAGTGTTATGCGCAGTTTACCATGGTAATAGTTATAGATTTCTAATATGGCACTGATATGGACAATATACTGACGGTTGACCCTGAAGAAAAATTTCGGATCAAGCTCTCGTTCTAAAACTTCCAATGTCTGATTGATGATATATTCTTTACAGTCATAGGTGACAATACGGGTTATTTTTGATTCACTGTAGATATGCGCTATATCAGAGACAGGCAGTGATATGAATTTATCTCTGAAGGGAATTAAAAACCTTGACCGGAATTCCTTTTTATGATTGCTTAAAGATTCAATCACCTTATTTATTTTTAAATCTGTGGAACGAAGCGGCTGGCTTTCCCATTTTAAAATTGTTTGTTCCAACTCTGCTTTTTCTACAGGCTTCAGTATATATCCTATACTATTCTGTTTAAAGGCTTCTACAGCATATTCATCAAAAGCTGTGGTGAAAATAATGGAACTTTGTATGGTAACCTGTTCAAAAATTTCAAAGCTTAAGCCGTCTAAAAGCCTGATATCCATAAATACCAAATCAGGATGAGGGTTGGATTGAAACCAGTTAACAGAATCTTCAACACTTTCCAAAACGGTAAGTACTGTATAATTAGGGCGTAATTCTTTTAATATGCGGATAAGTTTCTCTGCATTTAAGCCCTCATCTTCAACAATTAGAATATTGGTCATTTTATTAATGGAATTAGTACGGTAAATTCTTTATTATCCTCTGATATCTCTGGAACTTTTTCCGATACCAGGGAATATTTGGTGATGATATTGTTTAATCCTATTCCAAAGGTATTTATTTTTTTACTCTTAAGATTAAGGCTATTGCGCACAATTAAATATTCATCATCATTACAACTTTCTATTGTAATCTGTAGCGGAGAATTTGTAGTTGCTTTATTATGCTTGATAGCGTTCTCTATCAGGAGCTGCAAAGTAAATGGCGGGAGACGGTAAAACTCAAAATTGGAATTCACTTCCACTGAAAAGTTAACGTGCTCGCCTGTTCTTATCTTTACTAAAAAGATGTAGGCTTTCAGAAAATTTAATTCTTCAGATAAGAATATAAGCTCTTTGTCCAGGTTCTTCAAAAAGTAGCGGTAAAGTCTGGAAAAGTTTTCAGCATATTCGTAAGCCACCTTTTGATCCTTTAAAATTAATTCAGATAAAACACTTAAGTTGTTAAAAATAAAATGTGGATCAATTTGTAATTGAAGGTTTTTTAATCTTAATTCTGCTTCAATCTGACGCTGTTCTGCCAGTTTTTGATTTAATACTGCCGTTCTTACTTTTTCTTCAGCGACTTCCACAGTTGCTAATTTAAACTTTCTTAAAAAATGGTTTCCAATATATAAAGTAGCCATACACAATGAAGTAAGCATAGAAACAATACCACATTGAAGGAACAAATTTTTTCTGCTCTCGAATAAATAAGCCGGATTGTCTCTGGAAATTATGAATATACTGATGAAAGTGGAAGTTAATACAAGAATAATTAATACCAGAGTCTGTAAAAACAGTCTTGATAAAGTATTCTTTTCCCAGGTGAGATAACGATTCAGATACTGATCTATGCGCAGGTATAATTCAATAATAATGCCCCAGGCAAGTAAATCTAACCCCCACTCTATAACTAATTTTGAAATAGGATAGTTCCAATAACTTTTCCAAAATAAAGACATTGGATCGATCCAATAGAGAATAAAATTGGATACAATAAAACAAAATAATATGAGTAACAGTCGCGTGATAATCATTATAAAAAACTTCAGTTAAAACTTTATACTAATGTATTAAACTTCAGTTAAAAAAAATATGAGTTCAGTCGTCAATTTATCCGGTTCAGTCTGCTTTTTATTTTTTTTGGACTAAAAATCTTAGATTTTTGTGTTAGCAAAGTTGACTCAAAGAGGGATAGTGACTACAAGAGTATACTATTTAAATAATTTTAAAGCTAAACACGATGATGAAAAAAAATTATGCAAACATTGTTGCACTCGGAGGATATAAGCCAAAATTCGCAAGAACAAATTCATTTTTAGAAGGCATTTTGGATACCACTGAAGACTGGATTGTAAAAAGAACTGGAATTCACGAAAGGAAGATTGAAAATGATCGGTATGCTACATCGGATATGTCCGTATTTGCCATACAGGATCTGCAAAATAAATACGATGTGGAGTTGGAAGATGTAGATGCCGTCATTGTAGCAACATCAACACCGGATTATAAAATGCCTTCTACTGCTCATGTTGTTTGTAAAAAAATGAATTTTAAAAATGCTTTGGCATTTGATTTAAATACGGCTTGTTCCGGTTTTCTATACGCTTTGTCGGTAGGGAATTCTTTCATTGAAAGTGGAAGATTCAAAAAAGTACTTATCGTAGGGGCTGATAAAATGAGTTCCCTGATAGATATTAATGATCGAAATACCACTGTTATATTTGGTGATGGCGCCGGTGCGGCATTACTACAGCCCTCACCAAAACAGAGTTTTTTAGAATCTCTTTTTGAAACAGATGGTGAAAATCAGGAATCATTAATGGTACCTTCTGGCGGGTCTCAGGATCCTATTAACCTTACGAATGTTCTGAAAAGAAACCATTTTCTAAAACAAGAAGGAAGGGTTGTTTTTAAAAAGGCAGTAAGCTCGATCACGGATATTTGTAGAAAAGTGCTTGAGAAGAATGATATGTCTGCTGAAGATATAGACTGGGTTATTCCACATCAGGCTAATATGAGAATTATAGAGTCTGTTGCTAAGAATCTGGGAATAGAAGAATCTAAAATGCTATCTAACCTGAAAAATTTAGGAAATACAGCAAGTGCTTCTATTATCTTATGTTTATCAGATTATCATCATTTATTTAAAGAAGGTGATAAGATTTTATTGACATCCTTTGGTTCAGGTATGGCGTGGGGAGCCACTGTTTTTGAATGGGCGAAAGTAAGTCCGGCTTATGAATTTCAGGAGATACAAAATAGCGGATTAGAAGTGAGTTGTGAGTAATAAACATTCTTTGAAAAATTGTTTATTATTAACTATCAGTGAATATATATTTTGAGATGAAAAACTAAATTATTGTAAATTTTTTTACTTTTTTTTCAGACGGTTCGATGGTTCGTACCAATACAAATACAAAGCAGGCTCCGTAATCTGCTTTGTATCACTGTATTTTTTTGGCTAAACGCAAAGTCGCTGAGAATTTTAAAATAATGTGGTAAAGGTATTTCGATGGCTATCCAAATCTGCTAAATCTGCCTGATCTGCGAGAGTTTAAAAACATGCAGCATTCTGATTATCTTTATGTTAAAAGTAGCTGAATATGGTTAAACGCAAAGGCGTTTCACTTAGCAAAGAGAATGTCGGCTATTTAAATCTGCTAAATCTGCCAGATCTGCGAGAGTTTAAAAACATGCAGCATTCTGATTTATACTTGTGTTAAAAGTAGCTTACATAATTAAACGCAAAGTCGCAAAGGATTTAAAAATAAAGCGTTTTTTAAGACGCAAGGGCGTTTCTCTTAGCAAAGAGAATATCAGCTATTTAAATCTGCTAAATCTGCGAGAGTTTAAAAATATACACCATTCTGATTTATACTTGTGTTAAAAGCAGTTGAGCCTGATTAAGCGCGAAGTCGCAAGGTTTTTAAAAATAAAGTGTTTTTAAGACGCAAGGGCGTTTCACTTAGCAAAGAGTCTAATCTTCGATTTTAGATTTCTCACTTTGTTTCTTGATAAACGTTATCCATATGCTTAATAATCTTAACAACTTAACTCCAAACTTAATGGTTCAATTTAAAATATTAAGAATTATTTTAGAAGTTAAGAATATGAAGAGATTTCTCCTGTCGTAAATGACAAACTTTCGCTAAATCTACGGTTTTACAAATCAACGATTCAGCAATTTTACAATTCCGCGATTTAGCCTTTTTGCTTTTACAAACAATAGAAGTTTACCCCAGCCAGAACATTGGTGAACACATTTTCGTACTTCAAAGTAATCATCCCCCAGATGTAATGGATTTTTTATAACTTGATGCAACCAAATTATAAAATAATGGATGATAACAATAAGTATATAGTCTATGCTGTGGGAGAAGATGGAACGCGGAATAAGATTGATGCAGAATCAATTATCATAACAATTAATGATGAAGAAATAGAAATTCCACTTAGTGCACCGCATCCTGTCTTTCAGGGAAAGCTGACTTTAGTAACGGGATCAACTGTTAAAGGCAGAGAGGATGAAAGAGGAATCGGTGTCCATTTTGTTATTGAGCCTGGCGCGTCCAATGTCATTCATGTGACTCCAAAGAAAAATGGCTAAATGTAATCCCACCATTTGTATCACATACATCAGCCTTATTCCGAAACTTCGGAATAAGGCTGATTCGTATTGACAATCCTGATCGGATATTTATGATTCGCAAACAGAGGGTGTCATATTTATTTTTTCACTTTTCTCTTCTGTTTCTTGTTTTTTAGGGAATGTAATGAAGCTTAGTCCTAAAGTAACTGCCAGCAGAGCAATACTGATCCATACAATCTGATGAATTCCATATTGTGTAATGATAAATCCACCTACAAATGCTCCTAATGATATTCCGATATTGTAGCATGAGGTTAAAAGGCTATTCACAAATTCTAGTGCCTGATGGGGCACTGCTTGTGTAGTCCTGATATTGGGTACCAAAAATCCTCCGGTGTGAACCATTCCCCAAAAAGAAACAATAACAACCATTGCGGTAAAAATACCTCCAAAGTAATAAGCCAATATCTGAACAGAAATTAATAAAATAAAAAATAATCTGGCGGTCAACACTACATTTCTATTCAAAGCCATTCCCATAATCCAGTTTCCTAAAATTCCCAGACTTCCAAACAGAAGCAGCATAACACTGATCTCGGCTCCATTCATATGGGTAATTTTTTCGAGATAAGCAGCCAGATATGTATAGCTGGAAAACATAGCGGCAAGAGTAAGGATAGTAGATATAAGGTTTAGCCAAAGCTGCGGACTTTTTAATACATACAACTGGTTCTGTGATGTTTTATCTTTATTTCCGGGTATAGAAGGCACAAAAAATAAGAGTCCCAGAAAAGCAATAAGACTTATAAAGCTGCTCAGGAAAAATGATGCCTGCCAGTTATTAAAGAAATCTGCGGCGTAAGTGGTTATAGGAACTCCCAATACTGTAGCAAGACTAAGACCGGTCATCACAACTGATACAGCTTTAGGGCCACCTTGTTTAAATGCAATGGCCATAGAGATATTCCAGAATAGAGGATGCAGAAAGGCCGGTAAGATTCTGGCAACCATAAGAATGGTGAAATTGGTTGAAAATGCCGAAAGAATATTGGATAAAACAAATATACCCAATACCATACATAACAAAAGCTTACGGTTGATCTTAGTAGTCAGTGCAGTGATAAACGGAGAAGAGATGGCAACGGTAATCGCAAAAGCACTTAGCAACCAGCCTGCCGTGTCAATAGGCACATGAAATTCTCTGCTGATGGTTGGAAGAATCCCGATGACGCCGAATTCTGTAGTAATAATACCAAAGGCTCCCAGAGCCAATATGTAAATCGATTTTTTCATTGATGATAATTAATTTTTCTGTTTCACAAAATTGGACAGAAAATTTTTATTAAATCAGTATAATTTCATGATAAAATAGTAATTTTACAGCATGAAAAAAGAAAATATAGATCAGCTGGTAAAGGTGGAATATTATAAAACTGAAGATTGTCCGGTAAAGAATCACTTGTTTTCTTTTTTCCAGATGGTCTATGTGATCTCCGGTTCCGGTTTTTTTAAAATTAATAATAATATAACAACCTATAAATCTGGAAGTCTCATATTACTTACCCCCAATGATCATCACAGTTTCGAAATATCCGATACAACAGAATTTTTGTTTGTAAAATTTAGTGAACGCTACATCAGAGAGTATAACTGGAACAATATTAATTGTATAGAATGCTTATTATACCATGCTTCCCATCTGTCAGGATGTATTCTTGGGAATAAACCGGATGAGTTTCTGGTGAAATCGATAGTTGATTCACTTCTTCATGGTATGAAGCATAATGACCTTTATAACGAGGACCTTACATTGCATTATGTCAATGCATTAATTGTAATTGCAGCCAGAAATATTTCAAAGATGAAGCCGGCTAATGCTCACATCAATGCTGATAAAAGAATATTGGGCATCATAGATTATATTCAGGGTAATATTCACGATCCTCAATTATTAAAAGCTTCAGTCATTAGCCAGAAATTTGGCTTGTCCGAGACTTATTTAGGAAGTTATTTTAAGAACCAGTGTGGAGAAACTATTCAACATTTTATTTCAAATTATAAAATGAGATTGATCGAGCATCGCCTGATGTTCAGCGATATGAGAATCAATGAAATTGTGAGTGAATTTGGTTTTGCAGACGAAAGCCATTTAAATAAATTTTTCAAAAAACGTCATCAAATCAGCTTAACGGAATTTCGAAAGAAAAGACAGGTTGTGAATGAATCTGTTGAGATTAATTAATTCATCCGTTTGGATTCAATCAAGAAATATTTACATTAGGTTTACCTGGAAAAAATTAAATTTGTGAATGCAACTGATCATTTCAGTATGCATAACTTTTTAATAAAAGCCTCCATATGAAAAAAGCTTACTCCTCTATCCTACCGAAGAAATTTCTATTCGTATTCGTATTATTTTGTTTGCAATGTATTAATGCCCAGAAGGCAAACAATGAATTGCATGGTTATTACGAAGAAAAAGGAAGTGAAACGTTTTATAAAAGTTTTAGTTTTGATGGAAATGGAAAGGTAATGATCGGTGGAATGGACTATGGGGATTATTTTACAAGAAATGACAGTATTGTGATCTATCCTGACAAAAGTATTTTTATTCTTAAAATCAATAAGGGTCAATTAAAAGGAATTTCATCATGGGTTGAAAAAGGTGTTTGGGTTCCCAGAAAAGATACGATTGTTGCTAACCATAGAACAGATTCGGGAAAAGCTCAAAAAAAGGCTGAATTATTGGCTGAGTATTTCGATAAAACGAAAAAAAGTAATGACTTTGAGGTTCTGTTTTCTGATGAGTTTTCAAAAATGAACGAGGGTCTTTGTAATAAAGGACTGGCTAAAGCCTGCATGAACCTTTTTGGAATAAAAATGCTTCAGTATACTCCGGGTGTGTTAAGCAGTCCGGATAAAATAGCTTCTAAAAAGATAAAGCCTCACCCTGAATTGATTGCTCTTTCTTCAAAAATTATCAGCCTTGGTGAACCTGAAGGATATACTGTTCTTGGCTCTTATTATTATACGTTAGGCTTACGTGACAAGGCTTTTCAAACATGGGATGAAGGAGAAAAGAATGGAAGTATAAAATCTGGGACGACTAAAGCTATGATTGAGTTTGAAGAGGAACTGAATGCTGAAGTAAAAGATTCGGGTAAGGAATAAATGAAAGTTTCTACACTTCGTAAGATGCTGTAATCCATTTAATTATAAATTAGTATCTTTCGGTGAGTATATAGTGACACTGTCATAGTACTGAATTTTTTAACCCAAATACAAAAAGAAATGCCGAAAGTAAGTATCAAAAATTCACAATCTGCAAGCGACCTGAAGGTTTATGAAACCGATGTGAAAAGTTTAGCTGATCTGCTTGTTTATAAAACGAATTCAAAACTGAAGGCTGAAGCAAATGAAGCGTTCTGGTATATTGAAAAATTTGACACCTTTTCAGATCTGGATGTTTACTTTTCAGATTCTAAAGCGACTGCGGATGTGTTGGTTCATTTTGTAAGTGATGACGGAAGTGCGGGATGGCAAAGTGAGCATCGGTTAAAAGGAAAGCTGACGAAAATATAGCTGTCTGATTCAGAATAATTAAAAAATAACGATCTAAATACAACAAAACCAGCAAGCTTGCTGGTTTTGTTGTATGTGCTAGGAGACTTAATCAAAAAATTGTAGAAAAGAAAACCCAGGCTCATGCATTTCTTTTTCATTGGTACTTGAATCAAGTTGCGCTTCAGCAGCATATACCTTCATTTTTTGTTCATAATCCTCAACAGCGGATTCTATAGTATCAAAGTTTCCATTCGTTAGGTTTTCGGATAAGGTCAACGCATCGACTAATCCGATATTTACACCCTGACCGGCAAAAGGAGGCATCAAGTGTGCTGCATCACCAATAAGGGTTATTGGAAGAGGACGCTTATTTTTCCAGGAATTTAAGGGTAATTTTCTGGTAGGTAATCCAACAAAAAAAGAGGTTACCTGAAACAAGTGTTGAAAAGGTTCACTCCAGTTGGATAGCCGTTTTGAAAGATATTGAATTACACTTTCATTGTTTTGAAAGTTTAAAATATGACCATGATTCCATTCCTCCGGCTTTTGAATGATTAAGCCATAAGTTAGCGAACCATTATTATAAGGATTGATAACAAGTAAATTACCCTCATTTACGGTCATCAATCTACTGCCATTACATAACTGATATATTTCAGGACATTGGATTTCCGGTTGGGGAACATCACCTTGTATGATAAAACTACCGGTCTCTTCAATTTCTGTATCAGTTATATAGCTTCTTGCTTTTGACATTCCGCCATTAGCAACGATCACAAAATCTGCAGTGGCATCAGGTTGATTTTCGAACTGTAACAGCCATTCTCCATTATGTACTTCGAGATGGGTTAATTTTCTGTCCCAGACAACAGTGTCAGGTGTTAAGCTATCAAGAAGTATTGTTCGGAGCTGATTCCTGTTTATTTCAGGATTATCGTATTGATTTTCAGGCGTAGTTTTTCGGGTGTGTAATACCTGGCCTTGTTCATTGGCAAAGACAATTCCCATAGGAATGGCAGTAGCATAATATTTTTCGAGCAGTCCGGCTTTTTTTAGCGCTTCCTGTCCAGAACTTTTATGCAGGTCAAGGGTACCTCCCCAGATTCTGGTCTGAGCATCTTGGTCTCTCTCATAAACGGTTACCTCTACTCCTTTTTGTTGAAGTAGTCTGGCCATTGTTAAACCTACAGGTCCGCCACCGATAATAGCTACTTTTTTGTCTTTTAGTATATTTTGCATGTCTTTAAATTTTGTGTATTTATTTGATTACAAAATTCTGGAATGCAATTGAAGAAGGATTGTAAAAATGCGACAAAATAATATAGTTAATCGCAAAGACGCAAAGTATTTTAAAAGTAATGTATTTTTAAATGGCAAAGGCGTTTCACTCAGCAAGGATTGAAGCTTTTATTGTCCCACAGATTCCACAGATAACGCAGATATTTCTTGTCTGTGGCTAAACCTAATTTTTGTTATTAACTTCGTCTAATCTTCAATTTGAGAGCGAAGTGAAGGAGAATCTCAACACAGGAAGATAACATAAGCTTCATAAGCGAAGCCATTCTTTGCTAACTCTCAATATGCAGTATGATTATTAACCTTTGCGTTGAAAAACAATTGAGTATAGTTAAACGCAAAGACGCAAAGAATTTTAAAAGTAATGTATTTTTAAGGCGCAAAGGCGTTTCACTCAGCAAGGATTGAAACTTTTATTGTCCCACAGATTCCACAGATAACGCAGATGTTTCTTGTCTGTGGCTAAACCCAATTTTTGTCATTGACTTCGTCTAATCTTCGATTTCAGAAATGAAGCGTAGCGGAATGAAGGAATCTCAACAGACATAGGAGATTTTAACACTTTAGTTTCTTTAAGTTCCATCAAACTGCATAAGAAGTACACTTAAGTTCTAAAAAAATCAGAGATTTTTATAAAATCTGCTCAATCCTCGAGATTCTAAAAATTATTATTCCACAGATTCCTCATATCAAGACAAACCGGATTAAAAGCCATCATTATACGATTTGAACAGATAAGTTTCTCAGACTGTCTAACTCCTGGTCACCTGAAGCTAAATCGGTAATGAGGATGTCAATATCCAGAAGATCACATATTTTAAGAGGTTCTGTACGGCGAAGTTTATTTTGATTGGCTAGTGCGATGATCTTTTTTGAAGATTTAATCATAGTCCTTTTCGTTTCCACATCGGTAATAGATGTTGCAAATGCACCGAATTCAGCATCTACTGCACAGGTTCCCATGATAAAAAGGTCAGCAATAAATTGAGAGGCTTCATTACAGGTGGTAGCTCCGGTAGTAACTGCCAGATCATTATCATATATACCACCTAAAAGGATCAGCTCTACCCTCTTAAACTTGCTCAATACAGGAATAAGTGATGTATTGTTGGTAATCACGCGTAGACGAATGTCCAAAGGCATATAGTTCGCTACAGCACCAATGGTTGTGCCACCGTCCATAAAGACGGTCATTCCATCTTTAATAAACTGTTGTGCCTTCAGAGCAATGATATTTTTTTCATTGGCCAGAAAGGATTGTCTGTCATGAAAAGAAAGCGGATCTTTTTCTCTTAGCATGGCTCCACCACGGACTTTAGATAATAGTCCATTACGATGAAGCTGTTCGATATCTCTTCTTACGGTATCTTCAGAAACGTGCATTGCCAAAGCTAAATCTTCAAATTTTACTTTGTTTTTTTTCTTTAATTGACTGAGGATTAACTCAAAACGTTCTTCTCTTAGCATGATGACGGATTCTTTCTGAATTTATAAATAACAGCGACCAAAACAAAGAGCAAAGCTATCATTTCAAAGGCAACGGTCAAAGAAAAATGATGAGCAATAAACCCTAATAATGCAGGGCCTGCCAGCGATCCGGCATAGCCTATTGTCGTAATAGCAGGAATGGCAACTGTGGAGGAAATTCCGGAAATTCTTCCGCCTTCACTGAAAAATACGGGAACGATATTCGCAGCACCCACTCCAAGTAATGTAAACCCTGCAAGTGATAACGGTATCCACGTACTGAATGTCAAGATCATCACACCTAATGATGCAATAATACTTCCTCCAATGACAACGATCCGGCTATTTAATTTACTGATAAGAGAGTCTCCGGACAATCTCATTACAGCCATGGCTACGGAAAAAGCAGCATATCCTATTCCTGAAAACTCAGGTTCTACTCCTTTGGTATCTCTTAGGAATACGGCACTCCAGTCCAGCATAGCTCCTTCAGATAGAAACACAATAAAACACATCAATCCCAGCACTAAAATTTTTGAATCCAGCCACTGAAATCGGGAGGTGTTTTTATTCTCTACATCGACATGAGAAAACTTAAGAATAATTTCTCTTTCCGTTTCATAATCAAACAGAAATCGAAACTGAATCACTAAAAGGAAAATAAGTAGAATGGATATACTTACTGAAGCATAAATAGGATTTAGCCCTAACTTCATGAGAAATCCCAATCCCAGTGATCCGAAAAGTCCTCCAACACTAAAAAGTCCATGCAAAGAAGACATGATTGGTTTTCCGTATTCATTTTGTACCTGTACGCCATGAGCATTCATGGCAACATCAATAGTTCCAATGCTGCATCCGAACGCGAAAAGAACAGCACCCATCAAATAGATATTGGATATGATTAACAGCCATGGAAGGAGTATAGCACTAAGTAAAACACTTACGGCGATAATTTTACGGGTTCCCAACCTATTGATCAGAATGCCGGATAAAGGCATCATCAGCAATGCACCACCACCAAGTAATAATAACAATAGACCTAAATCTGCTTCATTTAATGCCAACCTGTCTTTGGCAAGCGGAACCATAGGTGCCCAACTGGCAATCCCTAATCCACAAACCAGGAATATCAGTTGTGTGGCTGTTTTGGCTTTTGCAACTCTGTTAAATTCCATTAATTAACTATTTTGTAATGCAAACTTATGCAAATTTGCATAAGTTTGCAAATATATTTTCTAATTAAAAATATAAACTTTTACAATGAAAATTGAACATATTGCCTTATGGTGTCATAATTTAAAACTGATGCAAAGGTTCTATATAGATTATTTTGAGATGGTAAGTAATGAAAAATATGAAAATCCTGCCAAGGGATTCGCTTCCTATTTTTTATCTTTTAAAGAAAATTCTTTTGTGAGGCTTGAGTTGATGCACCGACCGGATATTATGGATAATGACAATACAAGAGGAATGATCATGGGATATGCTCATCTGGCAATATCTGTCGGTAGTAAAGAAAAAGTAGATGCTCTTACCTCCAGATTACGCCATGATGGTTTTCATATTATCGGAGAACCCCGTACAACAGGTGATGGATATTATGAAAGTATTGTAGGAGATCCTGAAGGGAACTGGATAGAGATCACTGAATGATTTCCAATAATTTTTCTCTGGTGATAAATAATTTATAGTTTACTATAAATTATTTTATAGCAAAAAGGAAAAATTGAATCAGGATATATTTAGATTTGCGTATGGTAAATTTTGAATGGTATCGATCTTTTAAAGCAATATATACAACGGGTACATTAACCGGTGCTGCACAGGAACTACTTATTTCACAGCCTAATGTGAGCCAGCATTTATCTGCATTAGAAGCTCATATCGGAAAGCAGCTGTTTGAAAGAAAGCCAAGAAAAATGGTGCCTACAGATTACGGCAGACTGTTTTATGTACAGATTATTGATGCTATAGAAAAGCTGGAGTATATAGAAGCCGAATTCCGCTATACGCGCCCATGCCATATACCGCTTACCTGCGTTGGAATTCAAAGTGAGCTTTTTTATAATGTTCTTGCTCCTAAAATCAGCAAAGTTCCGGCAAACCTGGTTTTTGAGTTTGAACCTATGCATGAGTTGATACGGAAGCAGGAAAGAGGAAGATTGAATTTTACAATTTCTCCTCACCAGACGCTCGAAAAAAATATGATTTGTGAACCTATTTTTCAGGAGAAGTTTTTATTGATCGGCAGCTCTGATTTTGACACATCATTATTCGATGACTATATCAGCAAGGGAAATATGGATCTTGCTGAAAAATGGCTGACCAATCAAGACTGGTATGCTTATGACAGTGACCTTACTCCAATCAAAAAGTTTTGGATGGAGAATTTTAAAAAACGGCCCCATATTAAACCCCGTTTTATTATTCCGGATTATAATTCTATTCTAAAAGGAATGAGCAGTTGTGGTAATGGGATTACTGTAGCGGCTGATTTTGTAGTAAAAGACCTTGTTGAACAAGGAAACTTAAAAGAAATATGGAATACCAGCAGTAAAACATCCAATATTCTCTATCTTACGTATAATAAAAACCAGGTATCATCTGAACAAATAGAGATGATGCGAAAACTATTTAAATAACCACTGAATGATTCTAATTCTATAGCTGGCTTTTAATAACAATCAAAAAAATTAACTGATCAATAGAACAACACGACTTTAAAATGGTGTTGGAGGATTCCTTATTTCAAAACTTAAAATTTTAGAAAAATAATTATGAAAAAATTAATAATAGCTTGCCTGTTTTTATGGGGACAATCTTTTATTTTTGGGCAGAAACCCAGAGCCAGGGATATTGGTATTCCGTTTAACGGGATTACAGGGAAATTTAATGCCATTACAGATGTAAAAGGTGTAGAAGTGGGTTACAGCACCATTATTTCAGGACAGGGTAAAAATACTATTGGGAAAGGACCTGTAAGAACCGGGGTTACTGCTATCCTGCCCAGAGGAATTAACAACAATCCTGTTTTTGCCAATTGGTATTCGCTGAACGGAAATGGTGAAATGACAGGAACAACCTGGGTAACGGAATCAGGGTTTTTGGAAACACCAATTATGATTACCAATACGAATAGTGTGGGTGTGGTAAGAGATGCCGTTCTCAAGTGGTTTGTAGAAAAGCGCTGGTATAAGGAAGACTGGTGGTATACTTATCCTGTAGTAGCAGAAACATATGATGGCTTTTTAAATGATATTTATGGCTTTCAGGTTAAGGAGGCAAATGCCTATGAAGCGCTCAATACGGCCAGATCAGGAAAGATTCAGGAAGGGAATGTCGGTGGAGGCACAGGAATGATGTGCCTTGGTTTTAAAGGAGGTACAGGAACTTCATCAAGGGTTGTGAAAATTGGAGATTCTATTTACACAGTGGGAGCTCTTGTGCAGACTAATTTTGGGAGGAAGGAATCGTTGACGATTGCCGGAGTACCGGTAGGAAAAGAACTTAAAGATACTGTGGGTAGCGAGCTGAAATTACCTTCTCAATCCTATCGTAAAGAAGGTGACGGTTCTATTATTGTGGTGATTGCTACAGATGCTCCCCTGCTCCCTCATCAGCTCAAGCGTATCGCCTCAAGAGTCCCTCTGGGAATTGGAAATGTAGGCGGCTACGGTATGAATAGCTCGGGAGATATTTTTATTGCTTTTTCTACGGCTAATCCTGCTGCCTTCCAAAGAAAAGAATTTTCTACAGTCGATATCCTTCCTAATGATTTGATAGACCCTTTATTTGAAGCAACTGTGCAGACTGTTGAAGAATCTATTATTAATGCTATGGTAGCAGCAGAAACAATGGAGGGAGTCAATGGAAATAAATCCTATGCTCTTCCGCATCAGGCTGTTATTAAGATCTTAAAAAAATATAAAAGAATACCATAAGAGGCAAAACGTTTTGCTTCAGTGTAATAACCAACATCAATTAATAAAAAGTTTCTATGAAAAAACTAAGGTTTATAACAGCCTTGACTGCTGTTTTTTTGGTAATGAATTCTTGTGAAGAAGACAGGTCTACCGATGTGCCTGCTGAAAATCCTAATGCCCAGAAGTATCAGCGTATCGTTGATAAATTTATGGAAGCAGGTGCTGTAGGAGTTAATATTGCTGTCATATCTCCCGCAGGAACATGGTCCGGATCGGGTGGATTGGCTGATCGGGAAAAAAATATCAAAATGACTACCGATAACCGGCTTCGCATCGGGAGCATGACCAAAATGTTTGCCGCAACAACTGTTTTGAAACTGCAGGAAGAAGGATTGCTGAATATCAAAGATAAAATTAATAAATACCTTCCTCATAGTATTACAGACCGTATTGCCAATGCCAATGATGTAACGATTGAACAATGCCTTAATCATAGAGCTGGAATCCGTAATTATTTACCGGATATCGCTTCCGGCGTTTTTGATGGAAGTATTGCTAATTATTCTGCGGAGCAAACTCTTCAGCTTATTTATGATAAGCCGGCTGATGATCCTGTTGGCAAAGGATATTATAGCAATTCCAATTATCTGTTGCTTTCGCTGATTATTAAAAAAGTAACGGGAAAAGAGTCTTATCAGGTAGTCAATGAAAAAGTGATTACACCTCTGGGGCTGAAAAATACTTCTGCCAGTACCCAGCTTCCGGCGCTACTTACGAGATCCTATTATTCTGAAACCACTGACGGTGCTCTGACTGATGTAACAGATATAGACAATAATGGAATCGGAGGTGAAGGAGCGATAGATGGCGGTATGATTTCAACAGCTTCTGATATCGTTACATTTACAGAAAGCCTGTTGACGAATAAACTCCTCTCCCCGGCATCGATGCAGCAGCTTCAGACTTTTGTAGATAATGATCCCAATCGTTTAGAACCTGACCTGAAATACAATAAACAATATGGGCTGGGACTGATGAAATTAGATACTAATCAAGGAGTAGCTTTAGGACATGACGGGCATGTATTCGGGTTTGGAGGTAAATCGTATTATTTCCCTCAACAAAAGGTCACCATATGTATATTGCTTAATACCTGGTCTCCAAAAGTAGTAGCATTACTTAATGCAAAGGATACATTTAATTTATTTTTTTAAATCAATTAAGTAGCTTAATATAAAGAATCAGTCCCAAATTTGGGACTGATTTGTGTTTAATACGGCTTCTGTTTATATCTGTGAATTGATTTCATTTATTCCTTCGGTCGATTTAAATTCATCTAATGCGGACAATATTTTAGATGGGACCGAATTATAGTCAAAGGTTACTTTGAGCTCGTCAGAAGAACTGTCCTTATTGCTATGTATGAATATTTCACTTGTACTTAATTCATACTTCATCAATATGCTTTCAATTTGTCCCAGGCTAATCAGTTTAGAATTGTAGAATAAGGTCATTGTTTTGCCTCTTGTGCTTTTAAAAAACCTCTTTTCAAATGGTTTTAAAAGGCTTAGGATAATGAGTATAATCAATGCAGCAATACATGCTGGGAAATATAAGCCTCCGCCAACGGCTAATCCGATACCAGCAACAGCCCATAATCCGGCAGCAGTAGTAAGTCCTATGATAATCTGAGGTCTCAAAAATAAGATGGTACCGGCACCCAGGAAGCCTACTCCACTGATAACCTGAGCAGCAATCCTTGAAGGGTCGAGTACGATTGAGGGTTTGCCCATAATATCACTAAAACCAAATGCTGAAACAATCATAATTAAGCATGAGCCTACACAAACCAGCATATGTGTTCTTAAACCAGCAACTCCTTCTTTTCTCTGTCTGTCCCAACCAATAAGGCCACCTAATACAGCAGCAATAAGCAAACGAATAGCTATTTCCTGATTGGCTAAATGGTAATTGATCATATTTCTTTAGAATTAGGGTTTGATGAAAATATATTAAGTGTTTATTAATTTTTTAATTGAAATATTTAATTATTAATCATAAAACAACTTATGAAAATATACTCGCAAAAACGATACCATTTGGGGGAAGGGAGGAATTGTAAAATTGAAGAATAGTAAAATCGTGAAACGGCGAAATCGCGGAATTGCCCAACGGCTAAAGTGGAGGCATACAATTGTGAAGAGGCTAAATTGCAAAATTGCGGAACAGCTTTATGAAGTCGGTTTCATATTCTTAACATATACGGATCCCATTGCGAACAGGCAGATAACCCCTACAATAAATCCACCTAATACATCCGTAAACCAATGCGCTCCTAAATAAATGCGGGAAAATGCTCCCAGAAAGATCATTACAAGACATGCTGTTATAAGAAGAATTCTTAAACTATATTTTATCTTCTTCATATGAAGGAAAATAAGTATTAATGCGCCGAAAAATACAGTATAAAATAAAACATGACCACTGGGAAAGCTTTGATATTGAGTTTTTTCTAAGAGTACCACCAGATCCTGAGAAGGACGAGGTCTGTTGATGAGTATTTTAAGAATCAGTCCGACAATACCGGATAATAAGGTTGATAAAATAAGCAGGGCTTCATTTTTATATTTTAATAATACCAATACAAGAGCAGTAAGAGCAACCATGGCTATAGATACAGGAGTTCTTCCTAGCCAGCTGATGCCGATCATCAGGGTATTGAGGTTTTCAGTTTGATTTTCCTGAATTTCTCTTGAAATATGAAGATCAAGATATTCAGGAGAAATAAACGTAACAAATACGCTTAATAAAATAAATATAATAAGAAGGCTGATGAGCGTTGCATAAAATAAAAGTTTTTTATTAGCCTCTAAATAGGTTATGAATTTCATATGCTAAAAATTAATCATGACAAGATAGCGATCCAATTTCAAATTAATTTTGAATTTTTCCTGTAAGATCAATCCATTTCATCATTTGTAACGCTAGGGAATCCTTGAAACAAAATGTATGCTAATGCTGCATTTTGTTTAGAATTATTTATAAAAAAAGCCGGAGCTTACTACTCCGGCTACAAACATTAATGGTTTGTTATATGAATGAATTGCGTTTTACTTTTAATCGTTCTGTTTGATCTGAGGGTTATTGTTGATCTCCTTATTAGGGATCTGGAATCTGAATTTATCTGGTGATAGATTAAACCTTCCGAATGTATGGTTAGTTCCCGGGTATACCCTTTCTAAAGGGATGTTTAATCTTTTCATGTCAAACCAGTCATATCCTTCTCCCCAAAGCTCAATTCTTTTCTGTAGAATGATTTCGTTGATCAGCTCACTTCCGGTTTTTGTAGATAAGATATAAGCATTGTTTCTTTTTGAAGTAATTTCAAATAAGACTTGTCTGGCTTCTGCTTCCCTTCCTTGTCTGGCGAGAGCTTCCGCTTCTATATAATACAATGAAGAAGCCCTGATGTAGATATAATCACCTTCAAAAAGTGTGGGATCTTTAAATTTCCAACTCACATAAGGCGGATAGTTTTTTGTCTTTGCATTAAAAGTGTAAGTAGCATTCTGGCTGCCATTGAACACTTTCTTACGATAATCGGTTTCTGGGATCGCTTCGTAAAGACGTTTATCTATCAGCTTGTGAATTCTTGCAGCACCGGCATATCCTTCATTGGTATTATCAAACATTGAGAAGAACGAAGCATAATAATTTCCGATACTCATCGTGGATATCGTGTTGTGGAAACCCCATAATACTTCCGGATTATTAATATTGGAAAATCCTGTAGTGGTATATTCATTTTCAGTCATCAGTGTTACTCCTTGTTTGCTTTCACTGGCATACTTGCCTGCTTTGATATAGTCTCCTGTCTGTAAATAGATTTCAGCGGCAATAGCTTTCGCCGTCCTTTGATCGATCTGAGCTCTGGACGGCCGTGCATAGGTATCCAGAAGGGCAATGGACTCTTCAATATCACTCGCAATCTGATGGTAAACTTCCGATACTTTAGCTCTGGGAAGTCCCTGGCTTTGATTACTGCTTGTCAGAACAAGCGGAACTCCCGGATCAGACTGATGCTCTTTGGAGTCATTGGCGTAAAAGCGGATCAGGTAAAAATAAGAATAGGCTCTCAGAGCAAGTAGTTGTCCTTTAATTGACCGATTATTAGAGTTGTCAGTCTTCTTTAAATCTTCCAGAAGTTTATTAATGACAAATATTCTCGCATAAAAAGTAGTCCAGACAAACTCTGATGCTGAATTGCTGGCATTGGTAGCATCGTAATTATAAAACATACCTAAATGCTGGTTGGTAGACTGTATGACATCATTAGACATCAAGTCTGATCCTGCTTTTATAGCCATAATTCCAAAATCAGAATGTGCGGTTGTTCCTCCGGCACCGTGACTGCGGAGATCAAGGTATATGCCGCCGAGTATTTTTTCGGGCGATGACTGGTCTTTAATCAGTTGTTCACCTGATATGTCCCCATCCGGAACTGTATTCAGGTCATTGGCGCAGCTATGGATCATCATGCCTACTGATATTGCTGCAATAAAGTATTTTATTGTTTTCATATTTTTTTTATTAAAATGTTAGTTTAAAGCCCAGGGAAACACTTGATAGCAATGAATACTTGTATGCATCCGATACACCGGTTAATGAAGCTCTTGGATCATAGCCTTTTCTCTTAGACCACAGATATAGGTTGTTTCCTGTAAGGTAAATTCTTAAGCCGGACAGGCCGATTTGTTGCGGAAAACCTTCCGGCAGCTGATAGGATAAAGTAATGTCCTGAAGGCTGATGTAATCTGATTTAATCAGGTAGAGGGTCGAATTTCCATTTTGATTGGTTGATGTCAGGTCTACACGAGGCAATTCAGCATTAGGATTTTCCGGTGTCCACGTCTTACTTAAATCCGTTGAGTAATTGGAAGCATAGGTGTCCGAATGGAATAATGTTCTGTAAATATCATCATACCCATATCCGCCGAACTGATAAGCAAAATTTACTGCCAGACTGATTCCTTTATAGGTAAAGTCTGTTCCGAACCCTCCGTATACTTTTGGGATAGCCGATTTCCCCGTATTGTAATCGGTGGCTTCTTTATAGTTTTTTGTAACCGTTGTTTCCTCCTGCTGGGTATTCGGATTAATCACTGTGCGATACCATTGTGCATCTCCGTTATTAGGATCAACACCGGCAAACTTTTTCAGATAATAAGTATATCGATCCCCTCCTTCAGTCAGAATAAACAGCCCTGAAACCAAGCCGGTATTCCTTTGTTCCGCAGGTAATTTGGTGATTTTATTTTTGTAATGGGTGGCATTGGCATATACATTCCATTGAAGTTGATCGGATTGAAGAATCTCCACACTCAGGTTGGCCTGAACGCCTTTATTGATCATATCCCCGATGTTGCCGTATTTTACATACGAACCAGCATTAGACGGAGGCAACGGAAGCGTATAAATCATATCCGATACTTTTCTTTCAAAATAATCGGCGTTCAGATTGATCCTGTTTTTGAGAAGAGAAATTTCAAATCCTGCATTCAGATTCTTGGATGTTTCCCATTTTAAATCCCTGTTTCCTTGTTTCTTGAGGGATAAAACCGGCTTATCATCTCCAAAGTTGTTGATACCATATATATCCTGATAGGCATAATAGTCCCTTGTGCCATTATCCAGTAATATATTATCATTTCCTTGTTGTCCGTAAGAAGCTTTTAGCCTTAAGGAATTAATTACAGTATTATCTTTCAGGAAGTTTTCCTTAGCAATATTCCATGCCACTCCCAAACCGTAAAAGGTACCCCATCTGCTGTCCGGAGAAAAGACTGAAGAACCGTCTCTACGGATGTTGGCGTTAAAGAAATATTTTCCATCATAATTATAGAGTAATCTGGAGAAGTACCCTTCCACTGCATATTCATAACCACTCCCGGATAAGTCCGTAATTTTCACAGCATTGTCAAAGGATAGTGAATTCGGTAATAAAAGCTGTTGTTTGGATCCGGAAAACCCATCACTTTTCATTTTATTTAATTCATGTCCGATCAGGATGTTGAAATTATGCTTATTTAATTTTTTCTGATAGGTAAGCAATTGCTGATGGTTCAAAGTATATCTGAATAGAGACTCTCTGGAAATGGTTCCTCCTACAGATGAAGAAGTCCCCCCTACTGTATTTCCATATTGCAGGTTTCTTATGTTTTCCAGATAAGCTCCGAAATTATAAGTGAAATCCAATCCTTTTATGATCTCATAATTCAATCCCAGGTTGGCATTGGTAATATTATTAGCTGTCTGGAATTTGTCAGACTGGAGGTTTCCCACTGGGTTTTCAAACACGGCATACGATCGTGTAGCTCCATTAGGACCTTGTCCGTCACCATAATCATACAATTGGTTTCCATTGCTGTCATAGACAGGCTGGTAATTATTATCTCTTAAGAAAACAGGATAAAAGGGAGCTATGTTCCGGGCAAACTGAAAGGGGTTTGAAAAACCTCCGGATTCACCAAAGTCCTGCTTACTGTAAGTATACGATAAATTACTGGTCAACTTCAATTTGGGGGTGATGGAATAATCGAGATTAGACCTGATCCCGAATCTTTCAAATCCTGATGCAATAAGGTAGCCTTGGTCATCTAAATAATTTAATGAGGTGTATGATTTTATCTGCTCGCTATTCGCATTAATTCCTACGCTGGCTTCTCTCCTTAATCCGGGCTTGAATAATAGGTTTTTCCAGTTATCCTGATATAATAATCTCGCATTGGGATTAAAAGAGCCATCCTGCGCAATCAAACTGTTAAACGCAATACTATAGGCGTTATATCCTAGTTTGTTTAATGCTGCAAGACCCACGTCATGAGGGCTCGCTCCGGAAGGAACGGCTCCCGGTTGTTTCAGTCTTGCGATCTCTCCAATTCTGGCCCGGTTATAAAATGCCGTATAATAATCCTGTGGCGAAGTGTATACAGAATAATCCTGAACAGATCTGAAATTAACTCCTGTTCGGACATCTGCTTCGACATGGAGGCCTGTAGACTTACCTCTCTTCGTATTTACAATGATCACTCCGTTGGCTCCTCTGGAACCATATAAGGCATTGGAAGAAGCGTCTTCAAGAAAAGAAATACTTTCGATATCTGTTCCAGGAATGCTGTTGAGGTTTCCATTATAAGGAATGCCGTCAAGTACGATTAACGGATCACTTGATGCATTGATGGAACCTATTCCACGCATCCTGATAATCGGTTGGGAGCCTGGCTGGCCAGAGGATACGACCTGTACCCCTGCTACTTTACCTCCGATTCCCTGAAGGATATTTCCATTTTGAAGTGTAGACAGGTCTTTGGCTTTTAATGACTGTACAGATCCTGTTATTTCTTCTTTCTTTTGCTTTCCAAAAGCAACGACCACCACTTCTTTTATGGACTGTTCTTTGGTGGAAAGGCTGTCCCTGTTTTGTTGTGCAAAGCCAAACTCCGCAATTAGGATCATGGCCAAAGCACCAATCTTGCATTGGTTTTTCTTCATTATATTAATTTTAAGTAGAGATTTAAAAATGAGATGTACGCTTCCTGTTATTTCCGGTTAGGAAATAATAATCCTCTTCCCTATTTTTCAGAGGGATGCTAAATAATTTTGACCTTTACAGGAGATTACCTGTTAAAAATTGAAATTAGGAGGTTGAGTTCCGGAGGAATAAGCGTAGCTATTAAAGCTTTATCATCATATGGTCCACTATCATATCAAAGCACATCGGGTAGAAAGTAAGTTGGTGCTGTGAAAGGCAATGATCTGCATTATATTCACAAGAAACAGATGCAGCTGCCATAATGGTATTCGGATAAGAAGTAAAGGATTTCTTATTCATGAGAATAAAGTTTATTTTTTTAACTGTGTCAAAAGTATTTAATTATTCACAATACCTAATCAAGCAAGGATATGAAATAAATCATATTAGTCTATTAATTTAGTGGACTAATAAATATGTATAGTCAATGGTGTAAAATACCCTATTCCAGAATTCTTCCAGATTTTGTCCCGATTTTCGACACTTTAAAAGATATTTCAATAATAAGTAGCGTTAAAAAGCCTTTAAATTTGTGATAATGGAGAATGTTTTGTGTGTACAATCGTTTAAATTAAAAAAAATTACCGGATCCTTATTGCTGTTTGGAAGTCTCCTTTTACACGCCCAGATCAGCCCGCCAGGTCTGGGAGAGGCTAACACAGCATTCTGGGGTGCGTTTGGAGTCCGACGCCAGTTGGATTCGTTAGGCACTAAAGAGGCCTTAAGCTATATTGCCATAGGACGCAAAAGTGAGCCCGATAATGATAACTTATTGTCCAAGCAGGCTATTGTTGTACTGAATCATGAGGTATACCATTCTTTTACTCCCCACCAGCAATACAGTTATGCCTTCAGTTACCGCCGACAGCCCCAATATAATGAGGTTTCACCTTATGAAAAAGAGGGATTGGAACAGGAGTTCAGAATCTATGGTAGATATGCCTATACTTTTAATCTTGGTGAAAGATGGAAGCTTAAAAATACGGTGCGTCAGGAATTCAGGAAGTTTTTTGATCCCGATTTCCATCAGGTTGAAGAGAATTTACAACTAAGAACCCGTCTTAAAAGTCAGATCACCTACACGCTCTCATCAGAAAATCATCAAAAGTTGGCATTAAGTGTTGAAGGCTTATTTTCTGCAAGTTATCTTAATGAACCGGATCCTGAATGGACTCCATTCGGATATCGGGAAATGCGTATTGCTGCTTATTATATGTTTCGTATTCCCAACTCTCCTTTTACGGTAGATATTGGATACATGGACGATCTGATTAGAGGAAGTGAAAGTATTCATAAAGGCGGTGTTCATTATATTGCCGCTGATTTGATCTGGGATTTGCCTTATCATAAGAAATAATTTGGCCTATAAAAAAATCTTTAAAAAAAGTTGTATATTCAAATACAAAATGAATTGGATCCATTGAAAACAGATTACAACATTGCCGAGTTTTCGAAATATGCTAATATTGGAATATCTAAGAGTCGTGTATTACATCTTATCGATTATGAGGAACACAAAAACATAAGGCAAAGCTCAAAACCTATTCAAATTAATTTTTATATGTTATCTATTCACATTGATTGTGATAAAGAAAACTCATATCTCTATATAGACCGTCCGGGAGAGCTTATAGAATGGAATTTGCAAAATCCTTTATCTGGGTATCAGATTTTGATTACTCCTCAATTATTGAATCAATATGGTTGGGATTTAAGTTTTACCCATTACAATAGTAATGAAGGACTTTCTATGAAGAAAGATGAAGAGACTGTATTACTGGATTTGTTTGAAAAGGCTCTTATGGAGTATAAAAAAGAAGTTTTTTCAGAAGGTATTATATTGGGATATGCCATTATAATCTTATGCTACATCGATAACTTTTATATCCGTCAATTCGAAACAAAGAGCAAACTATATAATAAAGTGGTAACAGATTTCTATCAGTATTTGGAAATCTATTATGAAGAAAAAGTAAACCTTCCGGAATTGCCTTCTGTTACCTATTTTGCTCAAAAGCTGAATCTGTCACCTAATTATTTTGGAGATGTTATTAAACATTTTACAGGTATTGCTCCACAAGAGCATATTCGCGAGTATCTGATACGGGTTTCTAAAAATAAATTGAGCCAATCTACTCTTACAATAAGTGAGATTGGTTATAGTCTTGGTTTTAATTATCCTACTTATTTTACCCGTTTTTTTAAAAAAGAAACAGGGATTACACCTACGGCGTTTCGTAACGAGTGCTTATTGGTAAAGTAAAAAATAGCGAATAGAAAATCTCTACTCGCTATCACTACTTAACTAAAGTGATAATTATTCATTATCTTAAATACTTAAATTACATAGATGAACCCAGGTCTACTTTTAGTATAACCCCATTAACCCCTTTGCCCATATCAGATGATAAGAAAAGAATAGCATTGGCCTGATCAATAGCCTCCATAGGTGCTAATTGATTGGTATATAGAGGGTCATACGTTGCCATCTTGGTTGCTACTGTGCCCATTTCTATCGTTCCTTCGGTCCATGGTTTGGTCATATCACTAATCGTTAAACCTGGTGCTACAGCATTGCAACGAATTCCCGTTCCTGAAAATCGGATAGCAATATTTTTAGTTATGGTATTCATAGCACCTTTTGTGGAAGCGTAAGATAGACCTGAAACGGGTAATTCGCCGTTAGTAGAACTTACGTTTATGATAACCCCTGAATCCCGAGGAATAAAGTGTTGAATGGCTTCTCTACAATAACGAAAAACGCCAGCGTAATTGACTTGAGTAGTCTTTTCAAAAAGCTCATCTGTTGTGTCCTCTACGGAAAACAAATCATTAGTAGCAGCATTGTTAACCAATATATCCACTTGCCCGAAAGTTTCAATCGCTTTTGAAAAAACAGCTTTTGGAGTCTTTGGATCAGCAGAGTCTGCTACCAGACCAATTGCTTTTCCACCAGAGGTAACAATTTCTGCTATTGCCTCATCGATTTCTTTTTGATCTAAGGCTGTAATGACAACATTGGCTCCTTCTTCAACAAATAGTTTTGCAGTAGCAAATCCGATTCCTCTACTTCCACCAGTGATTACTGCAGTTTTGTTTTCTAATAATTTTTTCATCTTGAATAATTTTTAACTAATGATTTATTTGATAACTTTTAGCTAATGATTTATTTGATAACTTTTAGCTTATAAATTGTAGCTAGGTGCTATAAATTTATTTATAAGTCTTTATTCTTTTTCAAAGATAAATCAGTCTTCTTCCGTCTGATTAAAACAAATTACGGTAATGATGAAACAAATTACAGGTGCCTGCAGCATTTCCACTCATGAACCTGAAATTGAAGGTTATACTCAAAATGTGAGGGAGTTATTTCCGGAATTAAGAAAAGAAATCATCGTACTTGATCATAAACTCTCGAGAAAATAAACGCTTTTTTAAGCCTAAAAGGCATAAAATATGCTATTATTTATGTAAATCACTTAAAAATATACAATTATGAGAAGTTTATTATGGTTAGTAGCCGTCATTTGTATCGTTGTTTGGCTTTTAGGAATGTTAAACATCATACCCGGAATTAGTACGGGATATTTAGTTCATGTTTTACTGGTTATTGCCATTATTGTAGTTCTTTACAATATTATTTCAGGCAGAAAACCGCTTGATTAAGTTTTAAAATAATGAATATCCTTTATTGTGGACACTTCCCAATAAAGGATATTTTTATTACGATGTGTTATCATGGATCAGCTAAGTTTATTTAATTCAGACGAATATTATCAGTTTCCCCAGGAGCTCTTAGAGTATACGGAACATTTTTTACAGGAACATGAAGCTACTGCATTGGAGAGAAAACTGATGGAGACGGTCTCGTGGAATCAGACAACACAAAAAATGTATGATAAAGTAGTGATGACTCCACGCCTGACAGCATGGTTTGGTGATGAGGGAAAATCTTATGAATTGGGTGGAAGCCGCATTAAGGTTAATTCATGGCCGCCTGAGCTGGTTTCATTGAAACAAAAGATAGAAGCATTTACCGGATATCGGTTCAATTCTGTTTTACTGAATCTATACCGGGACGGCAATGATTCTGTTGCCTGGCATCGGGATAAAGACAATGAGTTGGGTGAACGCCCTGTTATTGCATCTGTGAGTCTCGGACAGGTAAGGAATTTTGATTTCCGGAAAGTGGATGATCACCGGCAGAAATACAGCTTATCTCTACCTCATGGTTCACTATTGATTATGAAAGGTAATTTACAGGTACATTGGGAACATCGGATTGCAAAATCAGCAAAACCCATGAAACCCCGGATTAACCTTACTTTTCGTTTAATCCGGGAATTATAGGGTATATACATTTATTATTGCAATAGGTTTTCCAGTTCTTCAAGAAAGGATGTCTGTGTAAGATTAATGCGTTTTTTTGCTTCATCTGAATGAAACCACTGCCATTGATCAACTTCCGGTATTTCTAGCAATCGGCCTGATTTTGGAGGCCATTCTATCTGTAAGGTATTGCTGTACAATTGAGATGTTTCAATATCTCCTTCCGTTGCCCATGCATAAACCAATTTTCCTGCTTTTTGCCTGAGCGGAGATAATTCCAGAAATTCTCCCTGTATAGCTTTTCCTGTTTCTTCTTTAAATTCGATAATTGCACGATCCAGAGGATTTTCATCCGGTAAAATTTCGCCTTTAGGGATGGACCATGCACCATGATCCTTGTTTTTCCAAAATGGGCCTCCGGGATGTACCAGAAAATAAAACAGATCGTCATTTTCTTTTTTATACAATACAATCCCTGCACTTGCTTTCATTTGAACTTATATTTATTATATCATACTTTCTGCAGGTGTGCAGGGTTTCCAGGACTAATTATTTTTTAGATATTCCCGTAAAACATATTGTAAAATCCCCTGATTCTTATAGTATTCAATCTCTATGGCAGAATCCAGTCTTGCTTCTACGGTAAATACGGTTTCTTTTCCTGACGGATGGATGGCTTGTACATTCAGGATTTTATGTGGCGTTAAGTTTTCCTCAAGCCCTGTAATATTGTAAGTTTCCGTTCCATCTAATCCTAATGATACTGCGCTTTCTCCGGCATTAAATACCAATGGAGCAACTCCCATTCCCACCAGATTGCTTCTGTGGATCCGTTCAAAGCTTTCCGCAATCACAGCTCTTACTCCAAGGAGAAACGTACCTTTGGCGGCCCAGTCACGGGAAGATCCGGAACCATATTCTTTACCTGCCAGAATAATCAGCGGGGTATGATCACTTTGGTATTGCATGGCCGTATCAAAGACGGTTTTAACTTCTCCTGTCGGTAAATAACGGCTATATCCTCCTTCTATATCGGCTATTTTATTTTTTATTCTTACGTTAGCAAAAGTTCCTCGCATCATTACTTCGTGATTTCCTCTTCTGGATCCATAAGAGTTAAAGTCTTCATTGTTGACGCTGTTGCTTTTCAAATAGCTTCCTGCAGCAGAATCTTCTTTAAATGATCCGGCAGGTGAGATATGGTCGGTGGTTACAGAATCTCCAAGATATAAAAGAACTCTTGCATTTTTTATATCGGTTACCGTATCCGGATTGGCTTGAATATTTTCAAAAAACGGAGCTTCTTTGATATAGGTTGAGTTTTTATTCCATTCAAAATTCTGATCTAAATTGACTTCTAAATCCTGCCAGTCTTCTGAGCCATCGAAGATCACATTATACACATCTTCAAAGTCCTGTTGTTTCATGCATTCATTGATGGTATTTTGAATATCTTCCCGTGAAGGCCAGATGTCTTTTAAATAGACAGGTTGTCCGTTAGGGTCATAGTCCAGTGGATCTTTAGTAAGGTTAATGTCCACTTTTCCAACCAGAGCATAAGCAACCACCAGCATTGGAGACATTAAGAAATTCATTTTCACCTGTGGGTGCACCCGTGCTTCAAAGTTTCTGTTTCCGGAAAGTACCGAAGCTACAACCAGTTCTCCCTTATCAACAGCGGTAGCGATAGCAGGCGGAAGCGGTCCCGAGTTTCCTATACATGAAGTACATCCGTAGCCAACTGTGTGAAAACGAAGCGCTTCAAGGTCTGTATTTAATCCTGATCTTTCCAGGTATTTGGTTACTACTTTAGATCCCGGAGCCAGCGAGGTTTTAACCCATGATTTGGTTCTGAGGCCTTTTTCTATGGCATTTCTGGCCAAAAGTCCGGCACCGATCATAACCGCCGGATTTGAGGTATTGGTACAGCTGGTAATAGCAGCAATCACAATACTTCCGTCACCTAAGATGAATTCCGAATTATTTTGTTTAATCCTTACGGTTCGAAGAGTATCCTGGATCACTTCCGAATGAAGTTCACCTTCAATAGGTACTTTACCAAAAGTAAATTCTGTTCCTGATCCGCCATCAGCCAGCCAGGCATATTCTGTTCTTTTGGAAACCGGTTCATAATTACGGTGATGTTCATCTTTTAAAACTTCTGAAAATCTTTGGCTGAGATCCTTTACTAAAATTTTATCCTGTGGTCGTTTAGGACCTGAAACGGTAGGTTCAAGGGTTGATAAGTCAAGTTCAGCTACGGAAGAATATTTAATTTCTTCCTGTCCTGTTCTCCATAGCAGGTTTTCTTTGCAATACTCTTCAACGATTTGAATCTGTTCCTGGGAACGGTTAGTAGAATGCATATATTCCAGAGTACGCTTGTCGATAGGGAAATACGTAACGGTACAGCCGAATTCCGGTGACATATTGGAAATAGTTGCGCGGTCTGTTACTGTCAAATGATCCAACCCTTCTCCAAATACTTCAACAAACTTGCCTACTACTCCTCTATCCCTTAATATTTTGGTGATAGAAAGTACCATATCCGTAGCAGTACAATGATCCGGAATCTTTCCGGTCAATTTCAATCCTACTACTTCAGGACATGTAAAGAAGATAGGCTGTCCCAGCATAGCGGCTTCTGCTTCTATCCCTCCAACACCCCATGCAATAACTCCAATTCCGTTCACCATTGGGGTGTGAGAATCTGTTCCTACCAATGTATCCGGGAAGAGCCATCCGTCTCTGCTGATTACCCCTTTGGCCAGATACTCCAGATTAACCTGGTGGCAGATTCCCATTCCGGGAGGAACTACTGTAAAGTTATTCAGTCCGGATTGTGCCCATTTTAAGAGCTCATACCTTTCTTTATTTCTTTCAAACTCCAATTCTACATTTTTATCATAAGAATAATCCGTTCCAAAAAAATCAACCTGAACGGAATGATCAATTACCAGATCCACAGGAATGGCAGGGTTTATCTTTTGCCCGTCTTTTCCCTGTCTCACAAATTCTGCACGTAAAGAGGCCATATCTACTACTGCCGGAACTCCTGTAAAATCCTGCATTAAAATTCTGGCAGGCTTGAAAGGGATGTCCTTATCAACCGGAGCTGGTGTCCATTTTAGCAAGGTGTCAATATGCTCGTCCGTGATACTGAAACCATCATAGTTTCTTAATACATTTTCTAAGAGAATACGGATGCTGAAAGGAAGATGGTCTACACCTCCCGGAAGATTTTTTAAAGAACTGTAATTATACTTTTTTCCATTAATAATAAGTTCCTGTACAGATTTTGCATTTGGGGTGTTCATTGCGGGTGTTTTTTAATTTTAATACTTACTTCCAAGTTACCCAAAAAAAAGAAACAGGGAAAGAACATTAGTATATATTAACACTATACGACATTGTTTTTCTTTAGTCTATTTCTATTTTAGAAAATGAAAGGTATTTATTTGATAGATTTATCCTGGCAGCAGTAACACTGCCAGGTTTTATTTTAGGTTTATTTATTGTCCAGACTAATTCTATCGGTAACTTGGAGTCTGCGCTTTTTCATAGATCAGTCCTTCAGACTTTAATTCGTTCCAAAAATCAGGGGGAATAACCGTATTTAATGCTTCTACATTATCTTTTACCTGTTCCGTTTTACTGGCTCCGGGAATGATTGAAGCAAATTCATCAGCTGCAAGGACAAACTGTAATGCTGCATGTACAATGTCCGTATCATATTTTTTGGCAATTTCTGCAATGCGATCTCGCTTTTGGGACATTCCTTTAGGAATGACGTCTTTATAATTATAACGGTCTCTGCCAGTTATAAATCCTGAATTATATCCTGCTCCGGAAACCAATTGAACGCCAGCTTTTTTTACAGCTGGAAGGAGGCGGTCCACAGCATCTTCATGCTCCAGAATTGAATATTGGGTTGCGGAAAGGCAGATGTCAGGATCGGCAGCTTCAATACAATCCAGAATAGGTTCAATTTTATTGACTCCCATTCCCCATGCTTTGATGATTCCCTGGTCTCGTAAATCGGAGAGAACTTTAAACGCTCCTTTTTTAGCTTGTTCCAGAAAATAAGGATAGCGGTCTCCTACCTGATCTTCCGATAAATCATGAATGTATACAATATCAATGGCACTTAAGCCTGTTCTCTCTAAACTCTCATCAATCGACCTTTTAACGGCATCTGCTGTATAATCATGTCTGAAATCATAATTCAATGGTTTTTTCCACATGGTAGGCGGAACTTCAGATTCGGGAACTTCTTTAAATAATCTGCCTACTTTTGTAGAAAAGATAAAATCACTTTTATCTTTAGTTTGTAAAAAATTCCCAAATCTTCTTTCGCTTTTGGTAAGGCCATACCACGGAGAAGTATCGTAATACCGGATGCCCAAATCCCAGGCGGTTTGTAAAATCTTATGGGATTCTTCATCCGTTATATTTTGGAAAGCTGTTCCTATAGCTACTCCTCCGAGTCCTAACTGATATTCTTTTGTTAAAAAATCTGATTTCATATAATACTATTTAAAATGGGTTATAAGATAAAATGCAAACATTATGCAATCGGTTTGGGTGATTTGTTTTATATCATCTACTTATGGGGAATGGATTAAAAAATGAATTTTTCATAATAAAATTTTGAAGTATAAGGCTGCTTTTACATCAGATAAAAACACCATGATTAAATCAATAGTCATGATGTTTTGAATAAGCAATAATTACTTAAATTGGGATTACTTTAATATAAGCTGCTGGTTAAGCTCACTTTTAAAGCATCCTAATATAAATTCAGCATAATACAATTGAGCATTCATTGCTGAAGTTTTTTGAGGTAGTTCTATTTTTTTGGAAAGAACAATTTCATTTTTATAATGAATGGAAAAAAATGCGAAAATATTATAATCCGATTGCCGGGTCGGCGCCGCATATCCCGTAATAGCAATGGACCAATGGGTTGAAAACAATTTGGCAACACTCAAAGCCATGGTATTGGCTATTTGTTGTGAAACACCATCAGATTCTTCCGCTTCTTTCCTGTCAACATCTAAAATTTTCACTTTTTCTTCAGTGTTATAAGCAGTCACTCCTCCTTTATAAAATAAAGAAGCATTCTGCATTTGTGAGAAAGAAAACTGCAAAAAACCAGACGTTACACTTTCAGCAACGGAAACTGTTTCATTGATTGTGAGTAATGATTCGCTAATATAGTCGAGTAAAGTCTGTTGAAGTTCCATGAGATTCTATTTATGCAGGATTAATTTTTTATTTTATAATTTCCTAAACTATTGATTAATAATTGTTTGAGTCAATCACGCACTACCCCTTTCAGTATGATGTTTCTCTGAAAGGGCAACTAGGATTTTGTGATTTTTACGGTCCTTTATTTTATATATTTTCCATGATGTGAGGTATTGGAATTATGAAATCCCATGATTAAAAAAATATGAAGAACATTACCTCAAAACCACCTTTCAATTAAAATAGCAGAGTATTTTCAAATAATATACAAAATATATTATATACTATTCAAAAAACAAGCCAATAAATTATTAAGTAATTATAAATGTATTTAAAATTTTAAAATGTCTTTGGCTTTATTCTTGTTATGATTAATGAATCATTAAAAATATTATTATGGCAACAACCACCAAAAAATCAAACAGCACAAAGACGAGTAACACGAAAAGTAAGACAAGTGCTGCCTCTGCAAAAAAAGTTCCGGCAAAAAAAAATGCAGCAAAGGAACTGAAAGATTTATTTGAAGATGGCTTAAAAGATATTTATTGGGCTGAAAAAGCATTAACCAAAGCATTGCCTAAAATGCAAAAAAATGCTACCGATAAAAAGTTGAAAGACGCTATTGGTGCTCATTTGGCTGAAACCAAAAACCAGGTTAAAAGGTTAGAAGACTGCTTTGCTGCTATGGGAAAGAAAGCTCAGGCTAAGAAGTGTGATGCAATGCAGGGGCTATTGGATGAAGGAAAAGGTATTATGGAAGAAACCAAGCCTGGTGCTGTACGTGATGCCGGCATTATCGCAGCATCTCAGAAAGTGGAACATTATGAAATAGCTACCTATGGTACGTTAGCAGCCTATGCTAAGGTTTTAAAACAAAACAAGTGTCTCAGGTTACTTCTCAAAACATTAGGAGAAGAAAAAAAATGTGACGAACTTCTTACCAGTATCGCTGATACTGCTCTTAATAAAAAAGCAATGAATTAATAAGCATTTAAAAGTTTTCGTAAGTTGAATTCCCTGATAAGTTTATCAGGGAATTTTTATTGAGAGCTATTTTTTGTCAATATCGACAAAGGATATACAATTATATTATAAGGGACCGAAACTCATGAGTCGCGGCCCCTTGTTTAAAACTCTTCGAAAACATATGTACTATTTTCTTGAAGTCCTAAATAATAAATGATTTATGATAAATTGATTTTCTTAATAATATAAATTACTTCTTCGCGATTTTTACTCAGCCTGTACCCCATTCTACCCAACAATTCTCCTTCCTTTCCTTCTTCATATTTCAGATCAGATTCGGTTAACAGTGAAAACTTTTCTTTCAACTGCTTTGAAAGCATTTTCCAGTCACCCGTAATTTTAAAAGATTCGTTACCATTATTGTGATTTGTGTCCATAATTTGGTGTATTAGGTGTAATTGAATTATTACTATACAAAGATCATCACTTTTAAATGGGTACTCTTGTCAATTGTTGTAAAAAGCTTATACATATCACGGGTATTGATGCTATTTCGCATTTAATTACTCTTCAGAGAAGCTCGCTAAATTCATATGTTGAAATGAAAATTGGAAAACAAACTGATTGTTGGAATGAAAAGGCTGAGAAAGTATGATTTATACAACAAATAAAAAGATAAGTATACATCTTTTCTTATTTTATACATGAACTTTACCATATACTAAATCAAAAAGAAAGAGAAATATGTCAAAAGAGAAAAATGGTAAAGGTAAAACGGCACCCATGAAAACAGCAAAGGAGAAAAGAGCCGATAAAGTATTGAAAAGGAATGTGAAAGAGGAAGTAGATGAAAAACAAAATGTTAAAAAGCCATAAGCCGGAACTCAGAATATGAGAAAAACAGCCTCTAATTACAGAGGCTATTTTAAAATCTAACAATTAAAAAAAGAAAATTTATTTTTCAACCTGCGGTATTTCAATTGCTGATAATATAAGCCTGTGCTCTTCCAGTTCAAGGAATAGACTTTTAGATTCAGCGGTGAAAAAGGATGAAGTTTTAAATAGACTAGCATAATAAGTAATGCCTTCTAAAATATTTTTTTTGAATACATTCCATTTTTTAGATTGAGAATGAGTAATGTTTATTGATGCGTTACTCATTTCTTTTTTCAAATGGTCAATATACATTTTCAATTCATTGATAAACATATTCGGACGTTTGATATCGGACAGGATATTGGTATTTCCGTAAATATGCTTCACCATTTCGTTCAGCGATACTTCTTTATCGAAAAAAGCAAGATTAGGTCCGGGGCAGATAACGACGCCTTGCTTTTCACCTTTAGTTTCGATGTGTTGTTCAAGGTAAGCGGAATTGACCAATCCTACACAAAGACAGGCTTTGTCGGTGATCTCTGTTTTTCTTTTATGGAACTGATCTTTTGTTAAGGAATGTTCTTGTGCATACAATTCCTTCAACTTAATATCCTGGTATTTTTTAGAAGCTGTGCATGTTCCCTTAGGAGAAAATTCCTTACTTAGTGCAAGAAGTTTTTTAGGACAAGAGCTTCCATATTTTTCAACAGCTTCTTTTTTATATTTTAATATTTCATTTGAGGTTCCTCGTACTGTATTAAAAGGAACTCCTAGTGGCGAAATATTACTTAGATAAAAATCTTTTTCTTTTGATTTTATCAGAAGCTGTCTGGTTTCTGTGTCTACTGAAGTGGCTTCCGGGACCAACAGAAAAGGTGAGCCCCATCCGACGCTGTCGACATCATAATTCTTTAATAAAAATTCATGTTCTTCAGCTGTGCCTACTCCACCTTGTACGGTAATTTTCATTTCCAGCGGTTCTGTAATCGGATGCCTGCCTTTTTGTGCTAAAGCAGTTACCATTAAAGCATGGGCAGACTGGATCAGCTCGTTTTTTTTCTGCTTAAATTCTTCCATAATAGGACCTAATAATAATCCTTCGGTAGCGAAAGCGTGTCCACCGCAATTCAAACCGGATTCTATTCTGTATTCGGAAATCCAAAGCCCTTTTTTAGCCAGAAAATTTCCCTGGATCATAGCAGAGCGAAAATCGCTCACTTTCAGTATGATTTTCTTTTTCAAAATACCGTTGGAGTCGGGAAAGAAATCGTCAAATTCCTCAATATAACTGTACAGCCGCGGATTCAGTCCTGCAGAAAGCACCATAGAAGAAGATAATTTACTTTGTGCAAATCCGCGTAAAGAAGCGTGAGCATCGTTATAGATTACAGGAAGTTGTTCATTTTTTATGAAATTATCTTTATCCACTTTTGTCATAATATTGACATCGATGCTTCCCGGTTTAAGATGGGTTTCAATAAAATTTTTAATATGGCTTCCAGCATTATCTTTCTGTTCCAGAAGAATCTGTAACCCATTTTTCAAAACGGAAGTATTGGGAAGCATTCCTATAAAATTCTTGAGTGTTTCTTTATTCCGTGTGATCTCCTGTTTGAAAGACTCAAACTTTTCATTCACGATGTCATCCACCATATCCAGATAGGCTGTAATTCTTTTGGCTCTGTAATCTTCTGTCTTTGTTGAGATTCCGATATAATCCAGATTGAATTTCTTAGTGTAGAAATTTTTCATTCTCTCAATAATCTCATCATCTATAATGGAAATAACGGAGGAAATTCCATATTGAGCCACCCGTATAGGACTGTCTATAGTATACGCCAGCCCCATAACAGGAATATGGAAGTTGTGTAAAGGTTTATTTGTCATTGTATTTTGATAAAAATTCTTGCTTTTTAATACTTATAAAGCTATCATTTTACCGGTAATTATGCATTGAATACTATTTTTAATATTGAAAACATGTTAAATATCATACGGATATAGAGAATTAATATAAAATTCCATTTATTTTATACGATTTTCTACTAAAATATACGAATAGGGTAAGTTAGAATAAAGATTGGTGGTATATTAGCATAGGAAAAACCCGGTAATTGATGTAAATCATCTCCGGAAAGATATACCTTTAGAAGAAATTCCATCAAACTTAAAGAATATAATGATACATCAACTTCAACGTGAACAGCAACTTTATTGTGATATTGAAACCGCCTGGAAGTTTTTTTCATCAGCGAATAACCTGTCTGAAATTACGCCAAAGGATATGAATTTTATTGTTCTAACAAAACTGGAGGATGATGAAATCTATGAAGGAATGTTGATAGACTATTACATCTCTCCTTTGTTAGGAATTAAAATGAGATGGCAGACTGAAATTAAACAGGTTTCTTTTCAAAAGAGCTTTACAGATTTCCAGAAAAAAGGCCCTTATAAATTATGGAATCATTTTCATGAATTTATTCCTAATGAAAACGGAGTATTGATGAAAGATACTATTGATTATGAACTCCCGATGGGATTTTTGGGTGAAATTGCCCATGGTCTTTTTGTGAAAAAGAAACTGGAACATATTTTTAACTACCGCTATCAGGTATTAAATAAGTTGTTTAATAGGGATTTGTAACAGTTTATATAACAATCAATTAAATCATTTAATTGATGTTAATAAAAAAGTAGGACAAGGCGAGCTTATCCTACTTTTTTATGATTTAATAACCGGGTAAATCTAATTAACCCCACCACCCAAAGCTCTGTAAAGGTCTACTTCGGCATTCAGCTTTTCAAGATTGGTATTGATGTATTCAAGGTCATTTTGCAGTTTATTATTTTGCGCAGTGATTACTTCTAAATAATTGGCCATTCCACTCTTATACAATTTGAGGGCGTCATTGATTCCTTTATCTAAAATCGCCGTTCTTTCCTCGAGCAGTACCAGCCTTTCGGAAGTACTTTGAGATTTAGCCATGGCGTCTGATACTTCTGCTACAGCAGTCATCATGGTTTGTCTGAAGCTGATGGCTGCTTTTTCCTGTTCGATCAGAGCGGTTTCATAGGCTGTCTTAAACTGTCTTTTTTGTAAAAGAGGTAATGCAAGATTAGCGGCCAGCGTTTTAGTCAGTGATCCCGGAAGATCGAACCACGAATTGAACTTATAAGAATTAATCCCAATCTGTGGGCTAAGGCTGATGCTTGGATACATTGCCGCTTTTGAAAGACCGGTTTTCGCATTGAAACTAATCACTGTCAGTTCAGCTGCTTTCAAATCTGGTCGACGGCTTAAAAGCTGAGCAGGAACTCCTTCCGATAATTGATTTTCAGGGACCATATTTTTTAAATTGTTTCCTCTTGCAATCTTACCCGGATATTCACCACAAAGAATACTCAGGGCATTCTCCTGCACAGAAATATTCTGATTAGCCATTGGAATCAGGAGCTCAGCTGTTTTTTTCTGAGCTTCCGATTGTTGTATCGCCAGTGAGTTAATTTGCCCCGATGTAAACTGGAGTTTCATCATCTGTAAAGTACGATCACTTAATTCAATATTATTCTTGGCAATTTTTAGCTGTTCGTCCAGGCCGATCAGATTGTAATATGCCTGGGCAACCTGTACAATGATCCGGGTTTTGAGGGCGGTCATATTTTCTTTTTGAGCAAAATATTCAGCTGCTGCGGATTCCTTCTGCATTTTTGTTTTCCCCCAAATGTCCACCTCCCATGAAAATTGTACGGTAGCACTGAAATCATCAATATATTTGGTTCCTATAAACTGTTCATTAAGTGAACCGTTTAAACTGTTTTTGGATGGCCACGCCCTGTTAGCTCCGGCACTGAAATCTACTGTAGGCATGATGTTATTTTTTGCCTGCTTATAAGCCAAATCTAACTGCTCCATATTTTTAAGCGCTGTATGAATTTCATTATTTTTCATGAGCGCTTTCTCTATAAGACCGATAAGCTGTGGATCTTTGAAAAAGGTCTTCCATGGCAGGATAATGGTATCCCCTGTTATCTGGGAAGTTTCTTTATAATTTTCGGGTATATTAAGCTCCGGCCGGGTATATTTTTTCCCTACGGTACAGGCGAGCAGGAAAGATGCTATAATACCTGTGACAAGGAAGTTTTTTATATGTGATGGTATCATTTTACTTATTTTGATGGTATAACATTCTGTTTTTTAGATGAAAGCTTTTCATCAATGTATTGGAAAAACATGTATAGTACAGGAATTACAAATACTCCCAGTATTACTCCGCTCAGCATTCCCATGGCTGCACTTACACTGATCGATTTATTACCTGAAGCCATCCCTCCTGATGAAAGCATCAAAGGAATCATTCCTACGATAAATGCCAGAGAGGTCATAATAATTGGACGTAATCTGGATCTCGCTCCTTCCACGGCTGATTCGAGAATAGACATTCCTGACTTTCTGCGCTGAACAGCAAACTCAACAATAAGGATGGCATTTTTGGCTAAGAGGCCGATAAGCATAATAAGTCCCACCTGTACATAGATGTTGTTATCAAACCCTATTGCTTTTATTCCCAGAAAGGCTCCTATAATACCTGTAGGAATAGAAAGCATAACGGCCAGAGGAAGGATGTAACTTTCATATTGAGCTGCAAGAAGCAGGTAAACAAAAAGAAGACAAAGCCCGAAAATAGCGGTAGTCTGATTTCCTGATGATTTTTCTTCCAGACTCAGTCCGGTCCATTCATAGCTGTAATCAGAAGGTAGTTTTTCCAACGTTTTTTCTAATTTGGCCATCAATGCTCCATTACTTACTCCCGGCTTTGGTGTTACATTAATATTCAGTGAATTATATAAATTATAACGTCCTACGGATTCAGGTCCATACACCTTTTTTAAAGTAATCAGAGTATTAGCAGGAACCATTTCGCCTTTATTGTTTTTGACAAAAATATCATTGAAGGCATCTACATCCATTCTGAAAATACCATCAGCTTTGATATTGACTCTGTAAAATTTCCCGAATCTCGAAAAATTCTGTGACTGATCTCCTGAAAAGTAAGTCTGAACACTTCCCAACAGATTGGAAATACTTACGCCCAGCTGTTTAGCTTTATCTTCATTTACTTCCAGCTCCATCTGCGGATAATCTGCCCTGAACATGGTATATGCAAAAGCAACTTCCGGAGTTTGCATAAGCTGTCCGATAAGTTCATCAGCTTTTGCCTTAAGGATTTGGGGGTCTCTGCCCATTCTGTCCTGA